>JAAZBW010000303.1 GCA_012513625.1 Actinomycetales bacterium
CGTCGAGTTCGGCGAGAACTTCGTCGCTGAGATCGACGTTGGTGTACACGTTCTGCACGTCGTCCGAGTCCTCCAGTGCGTCGACGAGCTTGAAGACCTTGCGGGCGCCGTCGGCGTCCACCGGGACCTCGACGGAGGCCCGGAAGTCCGGCTCGGCCGACTCGTAGTCGATGCCTGCCTCCTGCAGCGCGGTGCGCACCGCGACCAGGTCGGTCGGCTCGCAGACCACCTCGAAGTTCTCGCCGAGATCGTTGACCTCGTCGGCGCCGGCGTCGAGCACCGCCATCAGGATGTCGTCCTCGGTCTGATCGCCCTTCTCCAGGGTCACCACGCCCTTGCGGGTGAACAGGTACGCCACCGAGCCCGGGTCGGCCATGTTGCCGCCGTTGCGGGTGACCGCCACACGCACATCGGACGCCGCACGGTTCCGGTTGTCCGTGAGGCACTCGATCATGATGGCCACGCCGCCCGGGCCGTAGCCCTCGTACATGATGGTCTCCCAGTCGGCCCCGCCGGCGTCCTCGCCGGAGCCGCGTTTGAGCGCGCGGTCGATATTGTCCGCCGGAACCGAGTTCCTCTTCGCCTTCTGGATCGCGTCGTACAGCGTGGGGTTTCCTGCCGGGTCGCCGCCGCCGCTGCGCGCCGCCACCTCGATGTTCTTTACAAGGCGCGCGAAGAGCTTGCTGCGCTTGGCATCGGTTGCGGCCTTCTTGTGCTTGGTCGTTGCCCACTTTGAGTGGCCAGCCATGCGTCTCCTCTCGGACAGAGTCCATCCCCGCGAACCTGCCGGGGGTGCGCGGCGGTGCCGCGCCCACTGTCCGCGATCCTATCGCGCCACGCGTTCCGCTCAGGCGTCGCGCTGGTTCTCCAGGCGCCGGAGGCTTCCGTCCCATCCGTCGACGACGCCACGCGCCAGGTCCACCAGCTCGCCCGGGTACAGGGTCTCCCCGGCCACCTGTGCTGCCTGGAGGTCCGAGAGTTCCCACCACCGGTACTCGTCCAGCACCGCGGTCTCCCAGGCCGTCTGCCCGGAGGTGTCGAGTTCTGCGGCCTCCACGTGGGCCACATAGAACACCTCGTCCTGCCGAACCGTGCGGAGCGCGAAGTCGAACACTGCGGACCTTTCGGCCACTGGGCCCTCGAGCTCCGCCGGGGTGAGCACGATCCCGGTCTCCTCGTGCACCTCGCGCGCTGCCCCCCTCCGTGGGTCCTCGCCCTGTGTGAGCCCGCCGCCCACCGTGAACCACCAGCTGCGGTCCACTGCCCCCCAGTCGTGCCCCCGGATCAGAAGGAGGCGGCGGCGCTCGTCGAAGAGCAGGACCCGGGCGCCCTCGCGGAAGAGGATGCCGTCCGGCCCCGGACGCCAGTCCTCGCCGAACACGAGTTCCGGGTCTACCGGCTCGCCGCTCCCTGTCACGTGAGAGCGGGTGTGCCGTAGATGGCGGTTCGTTGGGCGGTGAGTTCCTGCAGGAGGCGCGTCTGCTCGGCGTGGTCGAGCGGTTTCGCGCGCCCCGAGGCGGCACGCTCCCGGTTGTAGGCGAGCCGCGTGGCGGTGCGCTTCATATCCTTCATCGCCTCGTGCCGTCCGATGCTTCTGGCCCATGCGGCGGCGCGGTTCCGCTCCTGGAACGATCCGAGCATGTGGGCCTCGCGCTCCGTGAGCCATCCGGCCCGTGCATACTCCAGGGAGCGGCGCCGGATCATCTTGGCCTCCTCCCGGCGGAGCCACACCACCACGAACGCGAGTACAGCGAAGATGGGGACCTGCAGGGCCCAGTAGAGCAGGGTCCACCGGCCGGAGAAGGTGGAGTAGTTCCACAGCGCGTGCAGGGTGATCGCGAGCGTGAGGCCGAGCGGGAACAGCCAGGTCCACGCCCACCGGTTGCGGTGGCGTGCGGCAATCCCGATCGTGATCCCGATCATCATGGTGAACGAGACGTGGGCGAACGGGCTCATGAGCGCCCGTGCCACGAAGGTTCCCACCAGGGTGTCCGAGTACCGCGCGAAGTAGAGGATGTTCTCCGTGAAGGCGAAGCCGGCGGCGGAGAGCGCCGCGTACACGATCCCGTCCACCACTCCGTCGATGGCACGTGGCCGCAGCAGGAGGATCAGCAGGAGGACCAGGCCCTTTGTGGTCTCCTCCACTACTGGCGCCACCAGCGCGGAGCCAATCATCATGTCGCGGAACGGGTCCGCGCCCGTGGAAATCGCCCCGACGATGGCAGTGTTCAGGAGGTAGGAGGAGAAGGCTGCCACGCCCGCTCCCCACACGAGGGCGAGGATGAGCATGCTCTTAGGCTCGTACTCCCAGCGGTCGATCCAGCGGACGGCCACCAGCACGCCCGCCAGTGGGACGAGGGCGGCCACGGTCGCCAGGGTGGTGGCCTGAGCGCCGAACGACGTGAGGATCACCCCGGTGAGCGCCACCACTCCTGCCAGCCCGAGCGCCATACCGATGGTCTCGAACACGAGCGTGGGACGGGACCGCTCTGCCACGGGTTTCCACGCGCTCAGCGGTAGGTTCGGCTGCACTGGTGGTTGGGTCATGCCGGGAACACTAGGGGCGAAGCCTGAAGCGGACAACCGCTGGCTGCGTGGCCCGTGACCTCGCAGGATGTGGTGACAGGGTTTGGGAGCACCTCCCCGCTCCTGCCCGCCCAGCATCGGCGGCAGAACCGCTCAGGCGTGGCCCTCCGGTAGCGCGTCGTCCATGTCGAACGTCACCGGCACGGGCGTGCGCACCCCGGCCAGCCGCCCGGCTGGCGAGTTACGGACCCCGATGGCCTGCGCCACCCGGGAATTGTGGAGGGTGCGGGCGGTGGCCACCATCCGCCAGCGCTCCTCCAGCTGGTCGAGCTTCTCCCCCGTCTCCCGGTCCGCGGTGTCCCGCAACTGGGGCACGATGACCCGGAGCCCCCGGGAGAGCTCGGACTCGGCGAGTGCGCGCCCGCGCATGACCTCGCTACTGGAGGGGGCGTCCACCCCGGCGAGTTCCACGCCCACAGCCTCGAGGCAGCGGCCGGCGATGTCCGTGAGGATGAGGCTGGTGGCAGGGTCCACGTGGACGCTGTGGGCGAGCTCGAGGGCTGCGAGAGCGCGACTCCGCAGCGCCCGATCGAGCATGGCGCCCGTACGGAGCACCTCGGTGTTCAGAGTGAGCGCCCGGGAGTGTGCCCGCACCCAGGCAAGCGCCACCACGGCGGCCACCGCGGCCACTACGGCCGCCACCGCAAGGACGGTCCATCCAACCCAGGTCATGCACGCCCCCGTCTCCAGAACCGTGAACGCCTCGTCACGGCGTGCATCGGCACCTCGATCTCCTCGCTCGCGAGGACAAGCCGGTACACCTCCAGGATCCGGGAGGCCACCGTGGCCCAGTCGAAGCGGGCACGCCACGCCCGCACGTCGGCCTGATCAGGGGAATCCCCCTCCGCGAGCACGTTGATCAGAGTCCGGGCGAGCGACTCCGGGTTTCCCACCTCAAAGAGCCGGCCCGCCATGCCGTCATTCGTCACGTCTCGGAACGCCGGGATGTCCGAGGCCACCACGGTGGCGCCACCCCCCATCGCCTCCACGAGGACGATCCCGAACGACTCTCCGCCGGTCTGCGGCGCCACGTACACGTCCGCCGACGCGAACAGCGCACTCTTGTCAGCCTCGGTGACCTCGCCCAGGAACGTGACGCTCTCGCCGTGGCGAGAGAGCAACTCCCTCTGTTCGGCGGCCTCGCCCCGACCCGCGATCAGGAACCGCGCCTCCGGTAGTCGCTCCAGCACCGTCGCCACCGCACCCGCAAAGATGGGCAGTCCCTTCCGGGGTTCGTCCAGCCGGCCGAGGAAGCACACGGTGGGCGGCCCCCCACCACGCGCACCCACCCACTCGGCCCGGGAACGCGCCGTCGAAAAGGTGGAGATACGGACGCCGTTCGGGACCACCACGGCGTCGCCCCCGAGGTGGTCGGCCACGGTGCGCCGGGCCGCCTCCGAGACGGCGATCCGTGCGTCGATCTTCTCGAGCAGCCCCTGGACCGCCGGCGCCACGAGCGTCATGGCACGCGAACGGTCCTGGGAGGAATGGAAGGTGGCCACGATCGGCATCTTCGCCTGCCATAGTGCGAGCAGTCCGAGCGAGGGTGCGAGCGGCTCGTGGATGTGGAGCAGGTCGAACTCGTGCTCCGCGAGCCAGCGTGAGACGTGCGAGGAGGCCGACGGCCCGAACGAGAGGCGCGCCACCGAGCCGTTGTACGGGATCGCGATGCTGCCCCCCGCCGGCACCACGAACTCGGGGAGTGCGTCCGCCTCCTCGGCGGGTGCGAGCACGGAGACCTCGTGGCCGCGGGTACCCAGCTCCTCTGCAAGGTCGCGGATGTGGAACTGCACTCCTCCGGGCGCGTCGAACGAGTAGGGGCAGACGATCCCAATCCTCATCCGGTCGCCTCCAGATCGTCACTGGCTCGGCCGCCGCTGCCCTCACCAACCCGGCCGCCGCCGCTCGCCTGGCCGCCGGCGTCAACAACCCGGCCGTCGTCGTCGCCCACCTGACCGTCCTCGCCATCCGCCCGGTCGTCCTCGCC
The DNA here is from genome assembly GCA_012513625.1 of Actinomycetales bacterium. Taxonomy (GTDB): domain Bacteria; phylum Actinomycetota; class Actinomycetes; order Actinomycetales; family Actinomycetaceae; genus JAAZBW01. Next base: position 4,574 of record JAAZBW010000303.1, read on the forward strand.
ACCCACCCGGGGTCCGTCGACGGCGCCCGCCGCCATCGCATCGCGGCGGGAGAGCCGGTCCGGGTCCAGGTCCGCAACGAACACCTTCTGGAGCATGTGCCAGGAGGTGGGGTGCCGGCGGATGTGGGCGCTCAGCTCATCCACCCAGGCCTGGGTGAGGGAGGCGATCCGCGCCGAGCCACCGAGGTCTTCAGAGACCTCGAGGGGGCCCACGAACTCCAGCTCGATCCCCCAGCGCTTCCGTCCGTCACTCCCGGTGATCCGGTCCGAGCGGATTCCCACGAAGTAGAGGGGGACCCGGGCAGCGAGCGCCACCGCGGCGGGGCCAGCAGCAAACAGGGCCCTGTCTCCCAAGAGGTCAACCTCCACGCCGCGGAGGGTGAGATCGCGGTCGGCGAGGAGACTGACGGCCCGCCTCTTCCCCACCGCTCCACGCACCAGCTGGCGGAACACGTTCTGGCCCTTCTCGAGTGCGAGGACCTCCATCCCGAGGGACTCACGGAAGGCGAGGAACTCGCGGAACAGGCTCTCGGGTTCCAGCCTCTCCGCCACCGTGAGCACGGTGGCGTGGAAGGCGCTCACCCACGCGCCCGCAATGTCCCAGTTCCCGGTGTGGCCGAGTGCGAGCACCACGGAGCCCTCCCGTAGGTCTCGCTCGGAGGCATCCGTGTGGATCGCCCTCACCCGGTCCGCGAGTTGCTCGGGGGTGGAGAATTTGGGCAATAGGAAGGCTTCTGCGTAATAGCGGCCGTACTCCCGCATTCCCTGCCGGGCGAGCCGGTCGAGCTCGGTAGGCGTGGCGTCCGGGCGGATCCGGGAATAATTGGCGCGCAGCTGCCGCACGCCTCCTCCCCCGGAGCGGGCGGCTGCGCGGAATGCCACGTCCACCACTCCGCGCACGAGCCCCTCGGGGAGTCGGGGTGCGAGGCGCCAGGCCGCATGGAAGGCCCTCCCCATGTCAAACGCCACGCGTCTCCTCCTCTTCGTCCCGGCCGGGCGGGCGCTCCTCGCTAGAGGCACCGCCGCAGTCGGAGACGGCCTCCCTGTCCTGACGATAGACGGCGTACATGCGCTGGAGGATGGTGATGAACGAGGCGACGGCGGCGTATCCGAGCCCCACGGTCAGGACCCACGCCGGCAGGCCAAGCCCCACGAGGAGTGCGGCCAGCAGGGTGACGATGAGCCGGTCGGCCCGTTCTGCGATCCCCACGGAGGCAGTGAAGCCCACGGCCTCGGCGCGCGCCCGGGCGTAGGAGACGATGAGTGCGAGAGGTACGAGCCCGAGCGCGAGCCCGAACGTCCACGCTCCCAGCTCTCCCGGGATCGAGAGGGCGTAAACGGCGAGTGCGGAGTAGATCGAGGCATCGCCGAAGCGGTCCATCGTGGAGTCAAGGAAGGCGCCCCAGCGGGAGGATCGTCCGAGCTCTC
>JAAZBW010000304.1 GCA_012513625.1 Actinomycetales bacterium
AGAACCCGGTGCCGGGCTTCCCGTCCGTGGACGAGGAGACGGCGAACGCCACGCGTGCCATGTTCAACGCGATGCTCCGGTGGCTCCTCGTGCTGCTCGCAGTCCTCCTTGTGGGAGGCACCGGAATCGGCTGGTTGACCGCCGGCATGCCGGGCGTGTGGGCCGCCCTCCTCGGCTCTGGTCTTGCCGCGGCGTTCACCCTGACCACCGTCGTCCTCGGACTGGTGACGTCCGACAAGCCCGTGTGGGCTGCCTCCGGTGCCATCCTCGGGGGCTGGCTCGCGAAGGTGGTCATCCTCTTCGCTGTGCTCATAGCGGTGCGGGGGCAGGACTTCTACAACCGCTACGTCCTCTTCGGTGTGGTGGTGGCGGCCATCCTCGGCTCCACCGCGATCGAGGTGCGTGAGGCTATGCGGGCGCGGATCCCCTACACGGTACCTCGGAGTAGCTCGGGAGCCTGAGCCACCCTGTGGGACTTGTCACGAATTCTTCACATTCGAAGGGCACGTGCTTGGAAGTGGGAGCGCGAAGGTAATCCGATACGTTAGGCTCGTCGAGTCTCGTGGATAACCATGAAGTTTTCCACGCCCTCAGTTGCCACAACCCCGGGAGTGACCCACGTGAATGCGCTTGGCGCCATGACGAGTCTCATGCTTCCGATGGCCGACGGTGGCGGGTTTCATCCGCCCACGCTGGACGATTTCTTCCCGCCGGCGATCCTCTTCGAAGGAACTATTTTCGAGTTCAACCGGATCATGATGATCCGCGTCATCGCTGCGGTGGCGATCACGCTCTTCTTCGTGCTGGCCACCCGCCGTATGACCCTGGTGCCGAGCAGGAAGCAGTCGCTCGCGGAGATGGGCCTCGGCTTCGTCCGTGAGTCCGTGGCTGTGGAGGTCCTCGGCGAGGTGAAGGGCAAGAAGTACACGCCCCTCCTCACCGTCATCTTCTTCGGTGTGCTTGCCATGAACATCACGGGCGTGATCCCGTTCCTCAACATCGCGGGATCCTCGGTGGTCGGCTTCCCTGCCACCATGGCGATCATCTCCCTGATCGCTTTCATCTGGGCAGGCATCGTGCACGCGCGCGGATCCAACGGCCTCACGAGGGCGGGCAACTTCTTTAAGGGGCAACTCTTCCCCGCGGGCGTACCGTGGCCGATCTACCTGATCCTGACTCCGATCGAGCTCATCTCCACCTTCATCCTTCGCCCGGTCACGCTCACCATCCGTCTCCTCGCCAACATGATGAGCGGCCACTTCCTGCTCGTCCTCTGCTTCTCGGCCACCAACTTCCTCTTCCTTGAGGCAGCGGGCGCCCTGAAGTTGGCTGGCGCCGTCACACTCATGGCAGGCGTGGCCTTCACCCTGTTCGAACTCTTCATCGCAGCACTGCAGGCGTTCATCTTCGCGCTGCTGTCCGCCGTCTACATCGAGTTGTCCACCTCGGACCACTAGAAGATTCTTCCCGTTCCGCGCGGGAGATACAGCCGGCCGGGTATCCACCCGGACGACCAACACGGAAGGAAACATCCATGGAAGGCATTACCGGTTCGATCGCCACGATCGGTTACGGTCTCGCAACCCTGGGACCCGGCATCGGCCTCGGCATGCTCGTGGGCAAGACCCAGGAAGCCACCGCCCGCCAGCCCGAGATGGCCGGTCCGATCCGCATCAACATGTTCATCGGTGCGGCGTTCGTTGAGGCACTTGGTCTTCTGGGCCTGGTCGCCGGCCTCATTCTCTAGGAAACGGGGACCGGTTCCGTGTTTCCCCAGATAGTTCCACTCGCGGTCTCGTCGAACACGCCGAGTGGCATCGACCTGCTCATCCCGCCGTGGTACGACATCATCTGGTCGCTGGTGGCCATCGCCATCATCGCGATCCCGATGGTGAAGTACGTGCTGCCCAAGGTCTCTGCGCTGCTCGATGAGCGTGCGGAGACGATCGAGGGCGGGATCAGGGCCGGCGAGCAGGCACGTGCCGAGGCCGCAGAACTGCGTTCCCGGTTCGACGAAGAGCTTGCCGCCGCGCGCCGTGACGCCGCCGCCGTCCGGGATCGGGCGACGGAGGAGGGCAAGGCCATGGTTGCCGAGGCCCGCACCCGGGCGGACGCGGAGGCCCACCGAATCGTGGCCAACGCGAACCGCCAGATCGAGGCTGACCGCCAGGCCGCCGAGATCTCCCTGCGCTCTGACGTCGGCCTGATGGCCAGCGAGCTCGCCTCACGGATCGTGGGTGAGACCCTCACCGACGGTGACATGCAGACACGCGTGATCGACCGGTTCCTCAGCGAGCTCGAGGTGGAGAACAACGTGGTGAGCTCCACGGAGGGGGAGAAGTAGTCATGCGGGCAATCAGCCAGTCGTCCTTCGATGCCGCCGCCGAGCGGTGGGAGACCGTGATGGCCTCCTCCGACGGCGACCTCATGGCGATGGCTCTGGACATGCTCGTGGTGACGGACACGCTGGACGAGAACTCGCAGCTGCGCCAGTTCGCGGCAGACCCGGCCGCGGACCTGGGGGGCAAGGCCGGGCTCCTGGAAACGGTCTTCCGGGGCAGGATCCACGACGATGTCGTGGACCTCGCCATGGGCATGGCCCGGTCACACTGGTCCAACGATGACGACTTCGCCGCCTCGATCGGCCGACTCGCCGCCTACACGGTGATGGCCGACGCGGAGCGCAACGGGGTGCTCGTCCAGATGGCCGACGAGATGTTCGCGGTGGAACAGTTCCTCTCGAAGGAGCGCCGCCTCCGGGATGCCTTCAGCGACAAGTTGAAGACTCCCGAGCAGCGCATCCGACTGATGGAGGACGTGTTCCAAGGCCACGTCTCCGAGCACACGCTCGTCATGTTGCGACGTATGGTGTGGGCACCACGGCACGCGGGCGTCATCTCCTCCCTGCGGACCCACACCCGCATCGCTGCGGAGCGTCGCGACCGCAGGGTTGCCGTGATCACCGCGGCGACCCCGCTCAGCGCGGAACACCTGGAGCGGACGGAACGCCTCCTCGCGGGGCGCTACGGCAGCAATGTCCAGGTCCACGTTCGAATCGACCCCGAAATCGTGGGTGGAATGCGGATCGAGATCGGCGACGACATCGTGGATGGCACGGTTTCGTCTCGACTCGCGAAGCTCCAGCGCGATCTCACTGACTGACCAACGACCCCGACCGGGTCAGGATAAGAAGGAAGCCCACGAAATGGCCGAGCTGACGATCAAGCCCGAAGACATCCGGGCCGCCCTCGACACCTATGTGAACGCCTACGAGCCCTCCAAGGTGGTGACCGAGGAAGTCGGTCGCGTCTCGATGGCCTCAGATGGTATCGCCCACATCGAGGGTCTCCCGGGCACCATGGCGAATGAGTTGCTGCGCTTCGCAGACGGCACGCTCGGCCTTGCCATGAACCTCGACGTCCGGGAGATCGGTGCGATCGTGCTCGGTGACTTCACCGGCATCGAGGAGGGCCAGGAGGTGCGCCGGACGGGCGATGTCCTCTCCGTCCCGGTGGGCGAGGGCTACCTCGGCCGCGTGGTCGACCCGCTCGGCTACCCGATCGACGGCCTCGGCGCGATCGAGAACCTGGAGGGACGTCGCGCCCTGGAACTCCAGGCCCCCGGCGTGATGATGCGCAAATCGGTGCACGAGCCGCTGCAGACCGGTCTGAAGGCGATCGACTCGATGATCCCGATCGGCCGCGGCCAGCGCCAGCTGATCATCGGAGACCGTCAGACCGGAAAGACCGCGATCGCGATCGACACGATCCTGAACCAGCGGGCCAACTGGGAGACCGGTGACCCCGCCAAGCAGGTGCGCTGCGTCTACGTGGCGATCGGGCAGAAGGGTTCCACGGTGGCTGCGGTACGGGCCTCGTTGGAGGAGGGTGGCGCCCTCGAGTACACCACGCTCGTGGTCTCGCCCGCGTCCGATCCGGCCGGCTACAAGTACCTCGCGCCCTACACCGGCTCGGCCATCGGCCAACACTGGATGTACCAGGGCAAGCATGTGCTCATCATCTTCGATGACCTCTCCAAGCAGGCCGAGGCGTACCGCGCCGTCTCGCTGCTGCTGCGCCGCCCGCCGGGCCGCGAGGCATATCCGGGTGACGTGTTCTACCTGCACTCGCGGCTCCTCGAGCGCTGTGCAAAACTCTCGGACGAGATGGGCGCCGGATCGATGACGGGCCTGCCCATCATCGAGACCAAGGCGAACGACGTCTCCGCGTACATCCCCACGAACGTCATCTCCATCACCGACGGGCAGATCTTCCTGCAGTCCGACCTGTTCAACGCGAACCAGCGCCCCGCCGTCGACGTGGGTATCTCGGTCTCCCGTGTGGGTGGTGACGCGCAGATCAAGGCGATGAAGCAGGTGGCCGGAACGCTCAAGATCACGCTCGCCTCCTACCGGTCGATGGAGGCGTTCGCGATGTTCGCGTCCGACCTCGACGCCACCACACGCCAACAGCTGACGCGCGGCTCCCGGCTCATGCGGCTCCTGCGCCAACCCCAGTACACCCCGTACGCGGTAGAGGACCAAGTGGCCTCCATCTGGTCGGGTACCAACGGCTACCTGGACGACGTGGAGCTCGAGGACATCCCGCGATTCGAGGAGGGCTTCCTCGACCACCTGCGCCGGAACTCGACCGCCCTCACGGATATCGCGGAGACGGGACGTCTCGAGGAGAGCACGGAGAACGCACTGCGTGCCGCCATCGACGAGTACCGCAGCGGCTTCCTGCAGGCGGACGGCCGCCCACTCGGCGCGGACACTCCGGAGGAGGAGGAAGTCATCGACTCCCAGGAGCAGATCGTCCGGAGCAAGCGGGGCTGATGCATGTCGGGTCAGCAACGCGTCTATAAGCAGCGCATCAGGTCCACGGAGACACTCAAGAAGGTCTTCCGTGCGATGGAGCTGATCGCTGCCTCCCGAATCGGCCGGGCCCGCGCCAAGGC
>JAAZBW010000305.1 GCA_012513625.1 Actinomycetales bacterium
GAACAGTGATGAGGAGCAGGAGCCCGAGGCACCACAGCCACTGCAGTGCTTGGAACGCCTCCGGGTAGCCGTGCTCCAGGTCCACGTAGTAGAGGGATCCCTCGGCTCCGGCGGCGGCCGAGCGCACGTGCTGCACGATGTAGACCAGGTTGACGCCGAGGAGCATGAGCAGGAGCGTGATGGAGGCACGGTTCTTGCTGATCGCGCGGAGGCCGAGCGGATCGCGCCAGCCTTGGCGGTATCCACCGGGCGAGGGCGAACCCTCCTCACTCGTTCGCAGGCTCGCGGGGGCATGTTCCGGACGCGCTTCGTTGGCGACCACAGGCAGCTGCCTCCCGTTATTCACCGAGCGTTCAACTGATGTTTCCATGTTTTCAGGTTAGGCAATAACGGTGAGAGAGTCGCGATCCACTCATGAGAAGTCGTGAGATCGCCGGCCCGTGGAAGTGGCGAGCCCTTTTCGAAGCAGTGGCAACCGGATTGTCGCGGCGGTGAACGAATGGGGTAGGCTTAGGTCATCTCAATTTAATAGCCACCGAACCGCGGCGGGAGAGTCCCGCTGGAGCGGGCGCCGAAGGAGCAAGTTCCCCGAGAATCTCTCAGGCACCTGTACCGCCGCATGCGAGGCAACTCTGGAAAGAACCCTTGGGTTCACCGACGGTGCAAGCGGACAGCAGTCCGCGAAAGCTCTCAGGTCAATGACAGAGCGGGGAGACCACCCCCGTTCGTGGCGCGCGTACGCGCGCCCTGTCTCCAGGAGTTCCGTGGCTATCCTCACCGATGCGCCCACGCGCACGCACGCAGTCTCTGCACCCAATCACACACCCCTCAACGTCGGGCGCGCCGTCTCGGCCGCCGCCCAGCAAAAGCGGAATCACCGGATCGGCATCGTCGCCATCCTCGTCTCCGCCATCGGCATGGGGATGGCCGGCCTGTTTGGCCGCATGGCCACCCCGGACGGCGCCATCATGGGCGAGTTCCTCACGTTCGGCCGGATGGCGGTTGGTGCGATTGGAATGCTCGCGATCCTCACGTTCTCCGGACGGCTGCGGGCAATCCGCCAGACTCGGCTCTCGTGGCCGGTGGTGCTCGGTGGTGTGTTCCTTGGCATTTCGCTCGCCACGTACCTGTCGGCTACGGTTCTCATCGACCTGTCCCTCGCCGTGGTGCTGCACTACCTCGGCCCGGTCATCGCCACCCTGCTTGCCCGGTTCATGCTCAAGGAGCGCATCGCGACGGCGGACGCGCTCTCCCTCATCACCAGCTTCGCCGGCATGATGCTGGCGGCAGGCCTCATCGGGGGCGGCGCCTCGGCGCGGAGCTCCGAGGACCAGGTGCTTGGAATCGTGCTCGGCGTCATCTCGGGCATCACCTACGGTGGCGCGCTCCTCTGCTACCGCTACCGGCCGGACATGCCCTCCGACGTCCGCAGCCTCTGGAACTTCGTGTTCGGCGCAGTCACCACCGCTGGGATGCTCGTCATCGCGCGCCCCGACCTCTCCGCGATGACTGCGTCCAACTGGGCGTGGGCAGGCGCACTGTTCCTGATCTGCGGGCTGGTTGCCCTCGGCATGCTCGTGGTGGCCGGGAAGTACCTGCGTGCGTCCGAACTCTCGGGACTCTCGTACACCGAGATCATCGTGGCCACCATGCTCGGCGCCGCCGTGTTCGGTGAGGGACTCAGCCCCATGGTGATGCTTGGGATCGGGCTCATCCTCGTGGCGGCGGTGCTCCCGCTGCTCTCACCGCAGCCTGTGGCTGCTGACGGGCTCGAGGCCAAGGACATGCCCTCGGAAGAGCTGGACGAGGCTGAGGCGACCGCAACGCCAGCGGCCGCCTGAGCTACCTGCGGAGCGCCTCGGCCAGGGTGTCGAGGCCCATGGATCCGAGGTCGAGCGCCCGGCGGTGCCAGTCCTTCAGGCTGAACTCCTCGCCGCGCGCGCCCGCAGCGGAACGGGCCTCCTCACGCATCTGCTCCCAGAGGCGCTGCCCCACCTTGTAGCTGGGGGCCTGTCCTGGCCATCCGAAGTAGCGATTCAGTTCGAAGCGTACGAAGGCGTCCTCACCCACCACGTTCGAGCGCAGGAACTTCCACGCATTCTCGAAGCTCCACTCGCCACCGCCCAGTTCCTCCGGGAACGGCTTCCCAAGGTGCACCCCAATGTCCAGCACCACACGGGTGGCGCGGAGACGCTGCGCGTCCAGCATGCCCATGCGGTCTCCGGCCTCGGCGAGGAAGCCGAGCTCCTCCATGAGGCGCTCCGCGTAGAGGGCCCAGCCCTCCAGGTGGCCGGAAGCCCCCGCCACCATGCGGCGCCACAGATTGAGTTCCTCGGAGCGGTAGACAGTCTGGGCGATCTGCAGATGGTGGCCCGGGACGCCCTCGTGGTACACCGTGGTCTTCTCGTACCAGGTGGAGAACGTCTCCACGCCCTCGGGAACGGACCACCACATGCGGCCC
>JAAZBW010000306.1 GCA_012513625.1 Actinomycetales bacterium
GGCTGGGACGACGGCGGGGCCCACCTCGCCGGGGGAAGGTGCGCCCTCGGCTGGGACGACGGCGGGGCCCGCCTCGCCGGGGGAAGGTGCGCCCTCGGCTGGGACGATGGCGGAGCCCACCTCGCCGGGGGACGGTGCGCCCCCGGCAGGCGTGGTGCCAACCGGGGCGGAAACCGGGGCGGGGCCCCTACGCAGGGCGAGCACCGTCGTCGTGCCCTGATGGCGGAACTCCACCTCCGCGGAGTCCCACGCGGGCGGCAGTTGGGGGGTGACCACGAGCTCGTCACCCTCGCGGCGTACACCGAGCACTGCCTCGAGTCCGGCGCGGAACATCCAGCCCGAGGAACCGGTGTACCAGGTCCAGCCGCCCTTGCCCTCGAAGGGGGCCACGGAGTAGACGTCGGCGGCCACCACGTACGGCTCCACCGTGTAGACGTCCGCGGCGGCGCGGTCGCGGGCGTGGTTCACCGGGTTCAGCATGGCGAACAGCTCGTACGCCCGGTCCACCCGGCCGAGCTCCGCCCACGCGAAGATCGACCACAGTGCCCCGTGCGTGTACTGGCCGCCGTTCTCCCGAACTCCCGGTGGGTAGGCGCGGATGTAGCCGGGATCCGGCTCGGAGTGCTCGAACGGGGGCGTGAACAGCCGCAGGATGCCCGCGCGGGGCACCTCCAACTCCCGCTGCACCGCCTCCATCGCCATCCGTCCCCGTTCCGGGCGGGCGCCGCCGCTGAGGACCGCCCAGGACTGGGCGATCGCATCGATCCGGCACTCGGCACGGCCGGCCGCACCGAGGGGGGTGCCGTCGTCGAAGTAGCCGCGGCGGTACCACTCGCCGTCCCAGCCCTCCGCCTCGAGCGCCTCGATCAGCCGGGCACGCTCGGCGGCGAACTCCTCCACCACCGCCGCGTCTCCCCGAGCTTCGGCCACCTCGGAGAACTCGGCGAGGGTGGTCACGAGGAACCAGCCCAGCCACACCGACTCGCCGCGGCCGTCCTGGCCCACGCGGTTCATGCCGTCGTTCCAGTCACCCGTGCCCATGAGGGGCAGGCCGTGGAAGCCGTAGCGCATCGCGTGCCGCAGGGCGAGCAGGCAGTGCTCGTACAGCGAGGCCGTCTCCGGGGAGACTTCCGGACGGAAGTACCGCTCGTGCTCACCGTCCTCCAGTTCTGGGCCCACGAGGAACGGCACCTGCTCGTCCAGCACGCCCGTATCCCCGGTGACCCGCAGGTAGTGGGCGGTCACGAACGCGAGCCACACCACATCGTCGGTGATCCGGGTGCGGATCCCGTCCCCGGTGATGGGGAGCCACCAGTGCTGCACATCCCCCTCCCGGAACTGGCGTCCCGCGGCGGTGAGGAGGTGCGTGCGCGCCACGGCCGGGTCCACGAGCACCGCGGTCATCGAATCCTGGAGCTGGTCCCGGAACCCGTACGCGCCGGATGCCTGGTAGTAGCCCGATCGGGCTGCGATCCGGGATGCGAGCGTCTGGTAGAGCAGCCAGCCGTTCATGAGCACGTCGAAACTCGGGTCCGGTGTACGCACCTGCATGGTGCCGAGGAGGTCCGCCCAGTGGGCGCGCACCGTGGCGAGTTCGGCCTGCCAGTCCGTCCTGCGGTGATTCTCGACGATTCCCGTCACCTCGTCCGCCGAGGCGGCGGCTCCGAAGGTGATCACCAGTTCGAGCGTCTCGCCCGCAGCAATCTGCAGGTCACGGGCGATCGCGAGGCAGGGGTCGAGCCCCGCGCCCACCGTGCCGGAAAGGCGCGGCCCTGGGCCGTCGCGGCCGTTGCCGGAAACCGCGATGCCGTTCGGTGCGAGCGCGTTCCGGGCACCGTTTCCTGCCGCGGCGCCCGCTGCAGCGCCGCCGGCAGCCGCGGGCCGTGAGGCTGCGACGTTCCACGCGAAAGCCAACGGCGCCGCAGGGGTGCCGTGCCGGCCGAGGAACTCCGTGCGGTCGCCCGTCCAGTGCTCCTGGGTGCCCGCCATGTCCACGAACGCCACCTGGCCCGGCTGTTGCGGACTCCACGGGTTGCGGACCACGAGCGCGCCGGACTCATCCAGCCGGGTGATCAGGTGCCGCGAGTTCGCGGTCTGGGACTGGCCCAGCACCGGCTCGGCGTACCACGCGAGCCGCATGGCCCGCGCCGCAGCGCCCGTGTTCCGCACCTGCACGAGGGAGGCCTTCACGGCGCCCTCGAGTGGCACGAACATTGTCTGCTCCAGCTCGAGGCCCTCGAACGCCACTCGGTGGGTGGTGTACCCGAACCCGTGCCGTGTCTCGTGCGTGCCGCCCGGCACCGCGCCCGAACCGAGTGAGGCCACCATGCCGGAACCGAGGTCCTGCGCGTACAGCACCTCGCTCACCGGCGCTTCGATTGGCTGGTTGCGCCACGGCGTCAGCTGGTTGTCCCGCGAGTTTCCCCACCACGTGTAACCCGCACCCTCCGCGGTGGCATGGAAGCCGAACTCCGCGTTTGCCACCACGTTCGTCCAGGGTGCTGGCGTGGGGTGGTCCGCCGAGGTCACGACGACGTACTCTCGCCCGTCCTCCGAGAACCCTCCGTAGCCGCTCTCTATCCGGAGTGGCTCGGTGGCCGCTGGCGGGCCGGCCAGGAGCGCCGGAGTGCGTAGCTGCACGCGCCGGCTCGGGACGGTGCCGGAGAGCGTGAGCTGGTCCGCAAGGTCTCCGCGCTTGGCCACGAGCACCACTGCCGCCGCACCGAAGAGTGCGGCGAGCGCCTCCTGGTGGGCGAGGTCCCGCCGCACCACGTGCACGCGGCCGGCCGAAACGAGGCCTTCCGCATCCTGCACGGACGCGGCGATACCCTCGAGGCGCCGCTGCAGCTCCGCGAGGTAGCCGCCGTGCTCCGCGAGGAGCACCAGGTCCACCCCGATCCGCCGCAGGCGCAGGTACTCGAAGGCGCGCACGGCCTGGCGGACCAGCGCGATGTCCTCCTCATCGTCGATCCGCACCACCATGAGGGGCAGGTCCCCGGAGATGCCGAGTGCCCACAGGTCAGCCTGGGAGCGGGCCGCCTCCAGCCTCTTGGTGCTCGCCCGCATGGCGCTGTCCGGGTAGACGAGCGCACCCGCGAGGTTCTGGAACATGGCCGCCTCCGCGGGCGTGATGCAGAGGTGGCGGAGCTGGCCCTGCGAGTTGGTGAAGGCGAGGGTGGTAAGCCGCTCATACGCGCCCGTGGAGCGGTGCGCGTCCGCGAGCCGCAGGAGCGCCTCCTCAGATTCGGCCACCACGGTCCACAGGTGCAGCTGGCCACGTTCGCCCGCCGGCACCTCCAGCCGTGTGCGCAGCGAGAGCACCGGCTCCATCACGTAGCCGGTGGTGCCCGTGGGCTGGCCGCCCGCCTCCACCTGCACCGGATTCCGCAGCGAGCGGCCGCGGCCGATGAACTTCCGGCCGTCCGTCTCCACCCGGAGTGGCTCGTCCGGGTGCGGCCCCACGGACTGCGTGTCCTCCGGGCCGGTCACGAACTGCGCCACCCACACCGCGGGATCCGAGTCCGAGCGGCGCTTCCGGGTGGCCACCAGCATGCCGTCACGGAACTCCGTGCGAACGAACATCTTCGAGAACGCGGGGTGCGCGTCGTCGTCGGCGGGGCGGCCGAGGGCGAGCTCGGCAACGGACGTAACGTCCAGATCGAGGCTCCGCCCGCTGAGGTTGCGGACGGTGACCGTCTGCACCCAGGCGTCCGACTCCGGCGAGATCCGGTTCTCCACGGAGGAGGTGACACGGTTCTCGGTGCGGTGGAAGAGCACCGAGTCCTCCGCGAACAGCGCCGTGGAGGAGCTGCCGCCCTCAAACAGCGGGAACTCGGTGGGAATGTGGTGCTCCCCGTTGCGGCGGTTGCGCAGGTAGAGCGCGGAGCCGGAGGAGTCCGTGGTGAGGTCCGGATGCCACCGGGTGATGGAGAGGCCGTTCCACGCGAGGTGGGTGGCCCCGGTGGGCGTGGCCGTGAACGAGAGCCGTCCGTTCGAGAGCGACCCGATCGTGCGCTTGGCGAGCGCGGGTCCCACGAGCGTGCGATCGGAGGGTGGAGTGACGGAGCGGACGTGGCGCTCGCGGCGCGGGTCCAGCTCGTCCGTGCGCGCGTGCACCACCGGCGCCACGCGCGGCTCCGCCTCGTGGAGCAGAAGGTCGGTAGCCCGGATCATGGGCTCGCGGTGGAACCACTCGCGCATGGTGCCGCCGGTGATCACGTTGTGGATCGCCACGATCGTCATGCCCGAGTGGTGGGCCATGTAGTTGCGCACCACGGCGTAGCTCGTATCACGCGGGAGGCGCTCGGAGGTGAAATCCACCGCCTCGTAGAAGCCGTACCGGCCGAGCGCGCCGATCTTCTGCAGTTCGCGGTAGTTGGCGAGCGCCGCCTCCGGCTCGAACTGTGCCGCGAGGCCGCTCGCGTAGGGCGCAATCACCAGGTTGTCCGCGAGGCCGCGCACCACGCCGAGACCGGGCACGCCGAACGGCCCGTACTGGTAGTTGAGTTCCCGGTCCCGCGCGTTGAAGCCGGACTCGGAGACGCCCCAGGGGATCCCGTGCTCCCGGCCGTGCTCCATCTGGCGGCGGACCACGCGCTCCTTGGTGGTGGCGAGCAGCCCGCTCGCGGGCGAACGCATGACGAGAGCCGGCATCAGGTATTCGAACATCGAGCCTGACCAGGAGAGCAGCGCCGGCTTCCCCTCGATGCTGGTGAGGCCGCGGGCGAGGCGGCTCCAGTGCTTCGTGCGCAGATCGCCCTTCGCGATCGCCACAAACGAGGCGAGGCGGCACTCGCTCGCCAACATGTCATACGTGGAGGCATCCAGCTCGGCGGTTTCTGGGTTGAATCCCACGGAGAGGAGGTCACGCTCCCTGTCATGCACGAGACCGAAGTCCATCGCCTCCACCTCCCGCCGGGACTCGGCCTCCACCCAGTGCAGCAGGTGGCGCACCTGGGTGCGCTCTCCGGCGCCCAGGGTGAGGTCCCGGATCCGTGAGCGGACGGAGTCCGCGGTGGCGGTGAGCCAGTCTGCGGCGTCGTCCTCCGCGGGGAGGGTACGCACCACCCCGTCGACGGCGGAGAGCACCTCCTCCCATCCCCGCACCTCTGCGGCGAGACGCGTCGTGGCGAGGAAACCCTCGGATCCGCCTGCACCAGCGGTAGCTGATCCGGCTGGGACGAGGTCGGCAATGGCCGGGACCCGGGCCACGGCGGCGCGCACCGGTGCGAGATCGATCCGCGCCCCGGTCACGGTGGCGGACACGTTGGCGAGGGCGTCCAGGATGCCCGGCCGGACGTCGTCGAACCGGGGATCGTGGGTGGCGAGGTCCGCGCAGGCGTTCGCGAGCACGAGCAGGTGGCCGGCGAGGTTCCC
>JAAZBW010000307.1 GCA_012513625.1 Actinomycetales bacterium
CCCAACAGGCTGCCTGACCTCCGCCCGTCTGCCGACGGGTCGCCGCCCCCCAACAGGCTGCCTGACCTCCTGTGCCACTGGTCCGCCGGGAGGTGTGAAGGGTTGGGTAGCGATGTCGCTCCTTGAGGTTTCACACCTTGGCGAGGTGGCCTGGAGGCTCCTCGCAACCCTTCCTGTTCGCAGTGAGGTGTGAAGGGTTGGGTAGGGATGTCGCTCCCTAAGGTTTCACACCTTCGCGGCGACTACGAGCAGAGGTGGCACGGAGAGATTTCGGTCGGTTGAGCCATGAAAGCGAGAACACTTGCGACCTGCTGGGCTACTTCGCACGCTCGCTGCGTGACGTCATGCCAGCCGAACCGTAGAGTCACCTTTCCCCGCAGGAGCTGGTAGTTGTCCCGCTCCATGTCACGGAAGCGGCCCTCGCCGTCGTGCCCGAGCAGGCCGTCCAGTTCGACAATCAGACTCCCGTAGCTCACGTCGATCCGGTGTCTTCCGCTTCTCTGCTGTCGTTGCCCGCGTGGAAGACCGTGCGGCCGCTCCACTCTGTGCTCGTACTCTTTCTCGAGCCGGCTGTCGATGCCACGCTTCTGGTCCTCCAGCATCGTGATGAGGACGGCCCTGCCGGGGAGGCTCGGATACTGTTCGATCGCACGGAGGATCGACGTGACTGAGGTGTTATGGAGTCGCATGGCCGTACCGATCCAGCGCTGGGCCTTGTCAGGCTCATCTCTCGAGAGTTCAAGGATCGCGTCGGGCAGTGTCAGTCGAGGCGGTTTCCCGTGGGCCTTCGGGAGATTGCGGCACCTCTCGAACACCCATGGCCCGCGGCTCGTGGGGTTGCGACTGGAAGGGATCTTGACCCTGATCGTCTCCGGCGGAATCTCGAGCAGACCCCAGAGATAGCCAGCGGCGGCACCACCGAGCATGGCGTCCGTGCCTCCGATCAGGACGCCAGCCCACGCTCGTGATTCCCACCCGTACTCGAACCTGGCGATTCGGTAGACGCCGCGCGCGATGGGAAACCACATCTCATCTCGGACCAGCCTCTTGATGACGTGCAGCGGGACTCCAGCCTTCCGCGCCTGCTCCACGTTCACCACACCCGCCTGTGATTCGGCGAGGTCGAGGAGATCATCTGGCACGGTTGTTGTGGCGAACATGCCTGGACCTTCGCGCATGGACGTACTCCGACGTCGAGGTCGTCATGCAACCTGTGGAGGGGGCATCAGCGAGAAGCGCTGTGAGCATCCGACGCTCCAGCTCTGGATCGTTCGCCTTGGTG
The DNA here is from genome assembly GCA_012513625.1 of Actinomycetales bacterium. Classification (GTDB taxonomy): domain Bacteria; phylum Actinomycetota; class Actinomycetes; order Actinomycetales; family Actinomycetaceae; genus JAAZBW01. Next base: position 1,283 of record JAAZBW010000307.1, read on the forward strand.
CTCCGGCTTCTCGTCTCCTCATATCTTCTCTTCCGGAAACCGCGGCGCGAGGCTCGTGAACGGGTGATGCCGCACACGTGTAACGGGAGCTCAGGGAAGGTGTGCAGGGTTGGGTAGCGATGTCGCTCCCTAGGGTTTCACACCTCGGGGAACCGGCGGGAGCGGGGCGGCGGGAATCGGCGGGGCGGGGCAGGCGGGAACCGGCGGAGCCGAGAGCGGTGCGGTGACGGGGCGACGGCGAACGGGCACGAGCCGAAGCGCGAAATCGGCGGCGGGCCGGCGCTGGACGAAGCCCCGTCGCACGAGGACTGCTCCCCGAGGCCCTCAGGCGGGTAGCGTGGAAATGTGCAGCACACCGACGGCACGCAGCCAACGCCCTTCGATGTCTTCCTCCACGGACCCATTTTCTTCGACCTGGTGTTCACCGGCCTGCCGTCGCTGCCCATCCCCGGCACCGAGATTCACACAGAGGGCATGGGTTCGCTCCCCGGAGGGATCGCGAACCTGGCGGTCGCCAGCGCCCGTCTCGGCCTCGACACCTCCCTCGCGGCCGGCTTCGGTAACGATGTGTACGGGGGCTGGTGCCGCACCGTTCTCATCGAGGAGGGAGTGGACCTCTCCAAGAGCCGCACGTTTGAGCAGCACACCAATGTCACGGTCTCCATGAGCCACGCGGGTGACCGCGCCATGGTCACCCACGGCCACGAACTCCCGATCTGCGCAGACGAGCTCATCACCTCGCCGCCTCCCACCCGTGCCGTGGTCACGGACCTCACTGGCGAGCGCGCGAACCAGCACTGGTGGCGCGCCGCCGTGGACGCGGGCGCGTGGGTGTTCGCAGACGTCGGCTGGGACGATTCCGGCGCCTGGCGCCCAAGCATTCTCGAGCCCCTTGAGCACTGCCACGCGTTCGCCCCCAACGCATCCGAGGCCATGGCCTATACCCGCGCATCCTCTCCCGAGGCCGCATTGGCGAGCCTCAGCGAGAGGGTGCCCCTCGCCGTCGTGACGCTCGGTGCGGACGGCGCGATCGCCCGGGACCGTGAGACTGGCGAGGAGGCTCGCGCCGTCGGCATCCCACTCGAGCTCGTGGATCCCACCGGCGCCGGTGACAACTTCGTGGCCGCGCTCGTCTACGGGCGCCTCGCCGGTTGGCCCCTGCAGCGCGTCCTCGACTTCGCGGTCCTCTGTTCCGGCCTCTCCGTCACCCAGTTCGGCGGCTCGCTCTCTGCACCCGGCTGGGGAGACATCGCCTCCTGGTACGACCACGTCACCGGCCGCATCGCCGCCGGTGCCGCGCCCCGGTGTCCCTGCACCATGCATGTACAGCCCGACGACGCGCTCGCCTCCCGCTTTGCCTTCCTCGACGGCGCCGTCCCCAACGTTCCCCTCACCGTGATGCGCCGCGCCGAGGGCACCTTTGCTCTCGAGGGCGATCCGACCTACCACTGACGCTTCCCAGCACCCGGGCAGTGCCCGGTCGGGGAGGATGGCCTCGCCGCTGCGGGGCCCGCGGCGGGGGAGCCGAAGTCTTGCAGCACCGTAACACCGCGGGAAAGTGGCGGCGGGGACCCGGGACCGCGCCTTAGATCAGGGGCCGCCGCCCTCCCCCCGCGGCCTGGGCCCGGGACCACCACGCCCTCGACCCCGGGGTCGCTGCCCTCCTGCGCCCTCGCCCCGCGCCCGCCGCATCCGCACATGGCGGACGTGCACGCGACACCCAGGCGCTCCTAGGCTCGCAGTGGTTGTGATCACAATCAATCGCAGGGGAACAAAGGAGTTCGAATGAAACCACGCAACCGTGCCCTGGCGGCTCTTGGAGCGGGGGC
>JAAZBW010000308.1 GCA_012513625.1 Actinomycetales bacterium
CATTACGGTCTCCGACTCCTCCGGCTTCGTGGTGGATGAGGACGGGATCGATGTGGCCACGTTGAAGGAGGTCAAGGAGGTGCGCCGGGAGAGGATCTCGGAGTACTCCAAGCTGCGGCCCAATGCCACCTTCTACGCGCGCACCGAGCGCTCCGTGTGGGAGGTGCCGTGCACCGTGGCGTTGCCGTGCGCCACCCAGAACGAACTCCCGGAGGAGGGAGCGCAGACACTCATCCGCAATGGTGTGCTCGCGGTGGCGGAGGGCGCGAACATGCCCACCACGCCGGAGGCGTTGCGCACCCTCCAGCACTCAGACGTGCTCTTCGGCCCCGGTAAGGCTGCCAATGCTGGCGGTGTGGCCACGTCCGCGCTCGAGATGGAACAGAACCAGTCCCGGAACCGCTGGGCGTTCGAGAAGACCGAGAAGCGGCTCGAGCAGATCATGATCAACATCCACGCCACCTGCGCCCAGACCGCGGAGGAGTACGGCTTCCCCGGTGACTACGTGCGAGGCGCGAATATCGCGGGATTCCAGCGGGTGGCGGACGCGATGATGGCGCAGGGGATCATTTAGCAACCTGGCCGGGCCGGCGGCGCGGGGCCGTATGAACTCGCGATGGCCGGTAGATGTCACCTTTCGTGAACTGCTTCACATCCTTGGGACTTCGGGTTACGGTGGCCCGAGCCCCTCAACTGCTGTTGTGTGGGCAGCTTTCGAACCCCTCACGAAGGATGACGATGTCTCACTCGCCTTTCCGTAGGTCGGTGGCCGCGCTTGGTGTCGCGGCACTCGCGACCCTCGCGGCCGGTATCCCGGCAACCGCGAACCCCGACGACAGCAGCACGAGCAGTGCTGCTGTTTCTTCTGTCCCGGACGAGTCGGCCCCGCCGTTGCTCGACGACGACGCAGGGTCCGCTCCCGAGGAGACCCTGCCGGAGGGCGGGGAGACCACCGAGGCCGCGCCCGACGTCGAGGACGCGGACGAGGGCGGCGCCGAGGGGAGCGAGCCCGAGAACGGCGCTGACCAGGCCGGCGGCGACGATGCCGACGTGGCCGAAGAGCCCGGCGAGGCGGTCGGCGATGACGCCGAGGGTGACCTCGGGGTGCTCTCGGTGGACGGGACCACCGGAAACGTGACCATCGACGTCGCGTTCATCTCGGACTTCCATGGCCACCTCAAGAACGGTGCGGCGGGCACGGTCTGCACCGTCAACAGCCTGCGTGCGGCCAATCCGGACACCGTGGTGCTCTCGAACGGCGACGCCGTGGGCGGCTCCGCCTTCGAGTCCGCAGTCCTCGGTGACGAGCCGACTCTTCAGTTCCTGAACGACTGGCTCGAGCTCGACGCCTCGAACCTCGGCAACCACGAGTTCGACAAGGGCTTCGTTGATCTGGTGGACCGGATCGACCTCGCTGCAGCGAGCTTCGATTACATCTCCGCCAACGTGAGCGGGACCAGCAATGGCCGCACCGCGGATTTCGAGCCGTACTACCTGTACACGGCGCAGGCAGGCACCGAGAACGAGGTGACCATCGCGTTCGTCACCACGACGACGCCGGAAACCCCGAGTCTCGTCTCCCCGGACGGCGTGGCAGGCCTCACCTTCGGAAACGTGTACGACACCACCAACGCGCAGGCGGCCCTCCTCAAGGACGCTGACGACGCGAACGGTGAGGCGGACGTGGTGATCGCCATGACGCACTACGGCCACGGCGCGCTCACGGCAGGTTCCTTCTCGGGTGACGTGGACGCGGTCTTCACCGGCCACACCCACCAGAGCTTCACCGGCACCATCACCAACGCGGCCGGCACGGCGATCCCCGTGATCGAGCCGCACGAGTACGGCAAGGGCGTGGGCCACCTCCAGCTAGTGGTCGATCCCGAATCTGGTGGGATCGTCTCCTCGCAGTCGGCAGTGATCCCCACGGCCGGATGTGCCACCACGCCCGAGGGCTTCAGCACCTGGCTGAGTGGTGTCCTCGCCCAGTCTGCGGAGGCCGGCGAGCGACAGGTGGGCGCCATCACCGCCGACCTGCTCCGTTCGCCCGACCGTGGCGGAGAGTCCACGATTGCCAACTTCCTCGGCAACGTCTCGCTCTGGCAGGCAAACCTCACGCAGAAGGCTGACATCGGCGTCATCAACCCCGGCGGCATTCGCGCAGACCTGATCTACGGTGAGGATGGCATCGTCACCTACCAGGACGCCTTCACGGTGCTCCCCTTCGGCAACACCGTGGGGACCGTGGACCTCACGGGCGCACAGGTCATCACCATGCTGGAGCAGCAGTGGCAGCCTGCACTCAGCTCCCGCCCGTTCCTCCGGCTCGGCATCTCGGACAACGTCTCCTACACGTTCGATCCCGCCGCCCCGGCGGGCGCGCGGATCCTCGAGGTGCTCGTAGACGGCGCACCGATCGATACTGCGGCCACCTACACGATCGCTTCGAACAACTTCCTGCTCGCCGGCGGAGACAACTTCTTCGTTATGGCGGACGGCACCAACCGCGTGGACACCGGAATGGTGGACGTGGACGGCCTCATCGCCTACTTCGAGGCCCAGGAGGGTCCGATCTCGCCGGACTACACGCAGTACTCGATCGGCATCACAGACAGGGCTGGCAACCTCGACAACGAGACGCTGCTCGCAGGCGAGGGCATCTCGTTCGCGCTCTCCTCGCTCCTGTTTGCCAATGCTTCGGAGCAGCCCGCCACTCTGGCGGACCTGGACGTCACCTTCGGTGATCAGGTCCTTACAATCCCGATCGATGCCACCGTCGAACGGACGAATGACAACACTGGCAAGGCGAACGTCTCGTTCGTGGTTCCGACGGAGCTCGCGGGTGAGGAGGACGTGAAGCTCGAGGTCCGCCTCGGTGCCCAGCTCGTCCTCGATCGCACATTCGACATCTCCGAGAACCGCCAGCTCTCGTTCTACAACATCACCGACTTCCACGGGCGCATCGTGGAGGCCGGCGCGAAGCTCGAGTGCCTCATGGGCCAGGACCAGGCGGCCGTGTTCACCTCCTCGGGTGACAACATCGGCGCCACCACGTTCGTCTCGGCCGTGGCCAACGACATCCCGACGATCGACCTGCTGAACCTGCTCGATCTCGACGTCTCCGCGATCGGCAACCACGAGCTCGACAAGGGCTGGGAGGACTTCGAGGACAAGGCAGACCTCGCCGAGTTCCCGCACGTGGCGGCGAACCTCGTCCACACGGACACCCTTGAGCCTGTCTGGGAGCCCTACGAGATCATTACGGTCAACGGGTACGAGGTGGCCTTCGTGGGCGCCGTGCCCCTCGTCCTCCCGGACAAGATCAGCCCGGACATCCTCACCGGTATGACCGTGCTGGACCCGGCGGAGACGCTCAACCAGTACGCCGCGCAGCTTGGCGAGGACCCGGATGTGGACTTCATCGTGGCGCTCATGCACGACGACGCGGCCACGTTCGGCACTCAACTCCGAGGCTTCCACCTCGCCTTCGGCGGCGACTCCCACGTGGTCTACGGCCCAGGCGAGACCGCTGATGGTGGACTCCTCCTCCAGTCGGGACAGTACGGCGAGCGGCTCGCCCACGTCTCCTTCGTGGTGAACCCCCAAGGTGAGATCGTCGAGACGCACTCGGAGATGATCAAGCTCGCGGACTACACCTCCACCTGCGGTGAAACCGCCGTGACTCGCCTCATTGCGGAGGCAAAGGCCAATGCCACGGAGCTCGGTGCGCGGCCGATCGCTGAGATCACGGCCGACTTCAACCGGGGCCAGAACTCGAACGGCTCCGAGAACAGGGGCGCCGAATCCACGCTCGGAAACCTGATCGCGGACGCTCACCTGTGGGCGGCCCAGCAGTACGGCACGGGGGTGGATTTCGCGTTCATGAACCCGGGCGGCCTCCGCACGGACCTGAAGTTCACCGCCTCCGGCGCTGAAGGCGACGGAGTGGTCACCTTCGAGGAGGCCGCCAACGTGCAGCCCTTCGGGAACACGCTCATGACCGTGGACCTCCTCGGGGAGGATGTGATCGGGCTGCTGCTCGAGCAGTGGCAGTACGAGGCCGACGGCGTGACGCCCAAGGCACGTCCGTTCCTCGCGCTCGGCGTGGCGGGTCTGACCTACGAGTACGATCCCGCCTCCGAGACGATCACTGCCGTGTACCTCGCGGACGGCTCGCCGCTTGACCCGGCTGCCACCTACACCGTGGCCGCCAACTCGTTCCTCACGGCGGGCGGCGATGGCTTCGCCTCCTTCCTCGAGGGCACGAACCTGCGGGACACCGGCATGATCGACCTCACGGCCACCGTGGACTACCTCGAATCGCGGAACGGGGCCATCTCGCCGGACTATGTCCAGCGTTCGATCGGCCTTACGGATCTCGGCTCCGGTGACGGCTCGCAGAAGATCTCGAGCGGCGAGGTGCTGAAGCTCCAGCTCAGTTCCCTCTCCTTCACCACGAACGAGCCGAAGCCCAGCGAGCTCACGGTCACGTTCGATGGCAGGGCGCTCGGCACCTTCCCGGTGGACAACACGATCACCGATCTCCACAACGAGACCGGCCGTGCCCTGGTGGAGGTCACGATCCCGGACCTCTCTGGCTACGACAATGCCCAGGTCCCGCTCGTGATCGGCTACACCAATTCCGCGGGCACCTTCGTGGAGCTGATCCACTGGGTGTACGAGATCGACGGCTCGGACACGGGCGCACCGGTCAAGCCCACGGAGCCGGGCACGGGCAAGCCCACGGAGCCGGGCACGGGCAAGCCCACCGCCCCTGGTAAGCCGGGCGGCAAGCTGCCCGAGACCGGTGCGGACATGAGCACGATGCCACTCCTCGCGGGCGGACTCGTCCTCCTCGGCGCCGCCGCCCTCTGGGGTGCACGCAACCGTCAGAGCGCCTAGCCCTTACCCAGGGGAGGGGCCCCGGTACCGCTGCGGCGGGCCGGGGCCCCTCCCGTTTCCCCCTGCGCATCGCCCGGGCGATAATCGTGCCGTGCCCCCCAGGATCTCCGACGACGACGGCCGCCTCGCCCTCGCCGCCTGCCTCACCGCCCACGCGGCGGGGTCCGAACCCGCCCGGCGAGAACTGCTGACAGCCGTGCGGTGGACGCTCGGCCTCCTCGCCGAGGCCCACCCCGGCCGCAGCGTCGAGGTGCGCGTCCCGCCCGCCGGCGCCGTCCAGGTAATCGAGGGCGTGCGGCACGTGCGGGGTACCCCCCCGAACGTGGTCGAAATGAATCCGCGCACGTGGCTCGCCCTCGCAGCGGGTGAGCGGGACTGGACCCACGCCGTCGGCGCCGGGCACGTCCTCGCCTCGGGGACCCGGGCTGACCTCGCGGACTACCTGCCCCTGCCGCAACTCGTGCAGGAGCGGTGAGGGGCGCCGGGGTGAGCCGCAGGTCTGCGGGTAGGCTGACGTGGGCCGTGGCCCACCGTGAGGAAGGCAACGCGTGAGCGAGAACACCGAGCAACCCGAACCGCAGCGCGGCATCACCGCCGAGGGGCCCGTGGAGGTGCGCCACCGCCGGGCGCCCCGCTACGGCCGCTTCATCGCATTCGGGCTGCTGCTCGCCGGGGTCGTCACCTTCGTGGTGGCGATCCTGACCCGCGGTTGGAGCGCGCTCGCCCTGTCTGATTCGTTCTGGCTGCTCCTCCTCTCCCTCGGCCCCCTCGGGATGCTGCTCGGCGCGCTGGTGGCGTTCATCTCGGACCGTCGATCGATCGCCCGGATGGAGCGGCAACGGCCTGCCGCCCCCGAGGCTCCGGAGGCCTGACGTGCCCGCACGCATCTTCGTCGGAGCCACCCCGGAGGTACTCGCCCCGCTGCTCGAGGACCTACGCGAGCAACTCGGAATCAGTGCCAACTTCAGCGAACAGGCCGAGCAGGAGGCAGCAGAGGCCGCCCGCCGCACCTTCGAAGCCCCCGACCGCACCGGGATCGAGTTGGCCACCATCGATCCGCCGGGGTCGAAGGACCTCGATCAGGCGCTCCACATCGAGCGCACCCCAGGCGCCGGATACCGGGTGCACTACGCCATCGCGGCAGTGGGGCGGTTCGTGGAGCCCGGATCCGCCCTCGATGCCGAGGTGTGGGAGCGCGCCGTCACCGTGTACGGGCCGGGCCGCTCGTTTCCGCTCCACCCCGCCTCGCTCTCGGCGGGGGCCGCGTCCCTGCTCCCCGGTGAGGTGCGCCCGGCCTACCTGTGGACGTTCGAGCTCGACTCCGCCGGCACCGCGCTGGACGCGCGGGTGGAGTTCGTGCGCGTCCGTTCCCGCGCCCAGCTCACCTACGAGCAGGTCCAGTTCGCCCTCGACGGCGAGGCCCCCCTCCCCGCCGGCGCGCCTGCCGAGCTGCCCCAGCTCCTGGCCGAGGTGGGGGAGCGCCGCATCGCGATCGAGGCGGAGCGCGGCGGCGTCTCCCTCGATATCCCGGACCAGGAGGTGGTGGGCCAGGGCAACGGCTACGAACTGCAGTTCCGGGCCACGCTCCCGGTGGAGGGCTTCAACGCGCAGATCTCGCTCCTGACCGGGATCGAGGCGGCGCGGCTCATGCGGGAGGCGGGTGCCGGAATCTTCCGCACCCTGCCGAAGGCGCAGAAGCGGGACCTCCGCCGGATGCGGCTGACCGCCAGGGCGCTCGGCATCGAGTGGCCGGACCACTACGGCTACCCCCAGTTCGTCCGCTCCCTCGATTCGGCACTGCCCGCGCACGCCGCGTTCCTGGTCCAGGCCACGAGCCTCTTTCGGGGCTCCGACTACCTCGCCTTCACGGATGGTGCGCCGCACGATCGGAAGACCCATTCCGCCATTGCCTCCGAGTACGCCCACGTGACCGCGCCGCTGCGCCGCCTCGTGGACCGCTACGGCCTCGAGATCTGCCTCGCCCACTGTGAGGGAGGAGCGGTCCCCGCGCGCATCCTCGAGGAGCTTCCCACCGTGCCCGAGGCCATGCGGAGCGGCACCAGCCGAGCGAACCAGTATGAGCGTGGCGCCGTGGACCTGATCGAGGCGCTCATCCTCGAGCCCCATGTGGGTGCGGATTTCGGAGGGGTGGTAGTGGATGTGGACGAGGAGCGGGAGGACCGCGAGCCGCGCGGCACCCTGATGGTTCCCCGCCCCGCGGTGCAGGCCCGGATCACAGGTGGGGAGCTCCCGCTCGGCGAGGAGGTCACCGCGGAGCTCACCCAGGCGGACCCTGAGACGCGCAGGGTGGCCTTCCGGCTCTCGCACTAGGATGGCGCCGTGGCGCGCGGCGGCGATGGGCTCTTGACCCACGAGACCTTTCCGGGAGAGAAGGGCCCGCGGGACGCCTGCGGGGTGTTCGGGGTGTGGGCCTCCGACGAGGAGGTGGCACGCCTCACGTTCTTCGGCCTGTACGCGCTGCAGCACCGTGGCCAGGAGTCCGCCGGGATCGCCACCTCGGACGGGGAGAAGATCCTCGTCTACAAGGACATGGGCCTCGTCTCCCAGGTGTTCGATGAGAAGACCCTCTCCTCCCTTCCCGGGCACATCGCGCTCGGCCACTGCCGCTACGCCACCACCGGTGCCTCCACGTGGGAGAACGCCCAGCCCACCCTCGGCCCCACCGCCAGCGGTACGCTCGCGCTCGCCCACAACGGGAACCTCACGAACACGCGCGAGCTCATGGCCCACGAGCGCGAGAAGTACGGAACCGATCTGCAGGGCGAGCTCGGCCGCGGTTCCTCCACGGACACTGCCATCCTGAGCACCCTCCTGCGGGGGGACGATACCGATCCGGACCCCTCCCTCGAGAGAGAGGCCCTGCGGGTGCTTCCCATGCTGGACGGTGCCTTCTCGATCGCGTTCATCGATGAGACCACCCTGTATGCCGCGCGCGACAGGTTCGGGTTCCGCCCACTCGTGCTCGGCCGGCTCGCCTCTGGTTGGGCTGTGGCCTCCGAGACCGCGGCCCTCGATATCGTGGGCGCCAGCTTCGTGCGTGAGATCGAGCCCGGCGAGCTGCTGGTGATCAACGAGGAGGGCGTGCGCTCCCACCGCTTTGCAGAGGCCACCCCTGCGGGCTGCATCTTCGAGTACGTGTACCTCGCCCGCCCGGACACCACGATCGCGGGCCGCAACGTGAACGCCGCCCGCACCCAAATGGGACGGGTGCTCGCCCGCGAGCACCCCGTGGAGGCGGACATCGTGATCCCCACCCCGGACTCGGGAACCCCCGCCGCGATCGGCTACGCACAGGCCTCGGGCATCAAGTTCGCCCAAGGGCTCGTGAAGAACGCCTACGTGGGCCGCACCTTCATCCAGCCCACCCAGACCATCCGGCAGCTCGGCATCCGCCTCAAGCTCAACCCGCTGCGCGAGGTGATCGCGGGCAGACGGATCGTGGTGGTGGACGATTCGATCGTGCGCGGAAACACGCAGCGTGCCCTCGTCCGGATGCTCCGCGGCGCCGGCGCCGCGGAGGTGCACGTGCGGATATCCTCCCCGCCCGTGAAGTGGCCGTGCTTCTTCGGAATCGACTTCGCCACCCGTGCGGAGCTGATAGCGAACGGCCTCACCATCGAGCAGATCTGCGCGAACATTGAGGCGGACTCGCTTGGCTACATCTCTCTCGAGGGAATGATCGAGGCCACGGCGATCGCGCAGGACCGCCTCTGCGTGGCCTGCTTCACGGGCGACTACCCCACGCGCGTGCCGCTCGGCGCGAACGTACACCAGGGCGTCCTGCCCCTCACGCCGCTCACCCACGAGGAGGACTGAGATGGACTACGCGCGCGCCGGCGTTGACGTGGCCGCGGGAGACCGCGCCGTCGAACTGATGAAGAGCTCGGTACGGGCCACCCACGGACCCGAGGTGATCGGGGGAGCGGGGGGCTTCGCCGGACTCTTCGACGCCTCCGCGCTGCTCGGCATGAGCCGGCCCATCCTCGCGAGTTCGACGGACGGCGTGGGGACCAAGATTGAGATCGCCCGCGCCCTCGATATCCACCACACGATTGGCCGGGACCTCGTGGCCATGGTGGTGGACGACCTCGTGGTGTGTGGCGCCCGCCCCCTCTTCATGACCGACTACATCGCCTGCGGGCGGGTGGTGCCGGAGCGGATTGCCGAGATCGTGCGCGGCATCGCGGAGGGCTGCGCCGAGACCGGTACCGCGCTCACGGGCGGCGAGACCGCGGAGCACCCGGGCGTGATGGCGGAGGATGAGTACGATCTGGCGGGTGCCGCCACCGGCGTGGTGGACGGACCCGAGCTGCGGGGCCCGGAGCGGGTGGAGGACGGGGACGTGGTGGTCTCCCTCGCATCCTCCGGCCTCCACTCGAACGGCTACTCGCTCGTGCGCCGCATCATCGCGGACGCCGGCTGGTCCCTCGAGCGCGAGGTGCCCGAGTTCGGCCGCACCCTCGGCGAGGAGCTCCTCGAGCCCACGCGCCTCTACACGCGGCTCTGCCTGGAAGCCCTGCCCGCCGTGCACGCCTACGCCCACGTCACGGGCGGCGGCCTCGCGGCCAACCTGGCGAGGGTCCTGCCGGAAGGTGCGCTCGCCGTCGTCGAGCGGGGGAGATGGGAGGTGCCCCCCGTGTTCCGCGTACTCTGCGGGCTCGGCGGGGTGGACTGGCGGGCTGCGGAGGACACGTTCAACCTGGGCGCCGGGATGCTCGCCCTCCTCCCCGCCGACGCCGTCGCGCACCTCTCCTCGCTGGCCGCCGCCGCCGGGGTGGACGCGCACGTCATCGGCAGGGTCTCGTTCGGAAGCGAGCCGCCCGCGGGCGCGCGTGTGGTGGCGGGGACCAAGGGGGTCACGGCGGGTGCTGTAGCCCTCGTGGGGGAGTACTAGGCCGCACGTGAGCGCGAGCTGGTACGTATGTGAGCGCGTACCAAGGAGTTTCAGAAGGTGGAACCGTGCGGGAGGGGGACTGACTCAGCGGACAGCCGGAGCGTCGAACTCGTCCTCCGCGTCACCCTCCGCGTCGTCGTCATCCTCGTCATCGTCGCCGTACTCGTCCGCGTACTTGTCGGCGTACGGATCCGTGTAGCGGTCATCGTCGGCTGGCGTACCCGCGAGTTCACGCTGCAGCGCGTGATAATCGGTCTGGGGGCTGAAATACTTCAGCTGCCGTGCGACCTTCGCCTGCTTAGCCCTTTGACGGCCGCGCCCCATGGCGTCGACCCCCTTCGCGACGTAAAGGGGGCTGGCACGTGGCGGCCCCGCATGAATGGTCATTGGTTCGTGACACACACTTTACATTGCGTGGCACCCAAAAGCGATTTTTCACTAGCGGCGGCGGTGACGCTTCCTGGTCACAAGGAGGGCCACCGCCCCGACCGTTGCGGTGGTCAGACCGGCGATAATCCCGAGTGCTGCGGGCTCCCCCTTGGAGGCGTCATCCGCCACTCCACGCGCCTGATTCGAGATATCCCCCGCGAGGCCCCGGGCCTGGCCGGCCACGGTCTCGGAGAAGTCCACCAACGTCTTCTTGGCGCTCTCGATCTGGGCCTGGGGGTTGAGCCGGTCCGTGAGTTCGTCGATGTCCACGGTCATTTTGGCCCGCATAGCCTCGAGCTCGGCCTCGATCTCGGCCGGGGTGCGCTTCTTCTCACTCACTTCTTGAATCCCATCTTTGCGGCGTCCACACTTTTCTTGATGCCCTCCTTGGGGGCCACCTCGTACTCCTTCGACTTCTTCATCGCCCGCATCCCGATGAGGCCGAGGATCACGATGAAGAGGAGGAGAACACCCGCCACGATCAGGAACCCGGCCCAGATCGGCATCACGGAGGCGAGGCCCCACGCCGCGGCCGCGAGCAGCATGCCGAGCATGTAGAGCGCCAGCACTCCCGCGATGGCGAACATCACGCCGCCGGCGCCGAGCTTGGCCACCTTCTCCTTGAGGTTCGCCTGCGCGAGGTCCAGCTCGCCACGGATCAGCCCAGAGAACTGGCCAGAGATGGCGGAAACGAGTTGGCCGATGGTCCGGGGGTCCTGCGGGTTGGGTGCGTTGGGTGGGGACGTGTCCTGGGTGGGCTCGTTGGGGGGAGTCACACTCGCTCCTTCAGTGGTAGTTCATCCATCGTCAATCATCCTCGGAATTCCTTGTTCTCGCACGCTCTCCGGGCGTGAGTTGGCCGGTGGGGCCTGCGCTCTCAGGGGAAAGTTCGCCTTGACCTGCGCATGAGGCCCCGATGAATCGTCCCTCAACACCTGGAGAACAGTGTGGGACGGTTGGCGTGACACGGGAGCTGTTTCGAGTCACACTCGGAGGTGAAACCCCTTCAGTGTCGAAGTTGAGAGGAAATCCCCTCCATGTCCCGATTGCTCACAAGGCTCTCCGCTGCCCTCGGGGGAGCCGCGCTGGTCGCGGCCCCCATCATGGTGGCCCCCGTATTCGCCGACGACGTGGGTTCGCCCGACGTCGCCCAGGCGAGTTCCGTCGTCGACGGGTCCGTCGGTGCCGGTGGTGCCGACGAGGCGGCTGCCGCCGAGGCGGAATCGACGGCGGTCCCCTCTGATGCGGGCGGGGATGCGGCACTTCCGGGCGATGCCGGTGGTGTGGACCAGGCCGACGTTGGGGTTGCGGCCGCCCGGGTTGGCCTCGTGATCAATGAGGTCTACGGCGGCGGGGGCAACTCGGGCGCCATGTACACGCACGACTTCGTGGAGCTCCGGAACACCTCGGATACTGCCATCGAAATCGGCGGTTACAAGGTGAACTATTACTCGTCGGCTGGCAACCTCGGCGCGACGCTCACCCTGCCCGCCGGCACCATCCAGCCGGGCGGGTACTACCTGATCCAGATGGCGCCCGGAAGTGGAGGGTCCACGGCTCTGCCCACGCCGGATGCCGAGGGTTTGGCTGCCATGGCGGGCACCAATGGAGTCGTGGCGCTCGGGACGCCGGCGTTCTCCTCGCTCCCGGCCGCGGGTGACACCTCCGGGGACGCGACGATCGTGGACCTCGTGGGCTATGGCTCGGCCTCGCGCTTTGAGGGTGCGCCCACCCCCGTGCTCAGCAACACGACCTCCGCCTCCCGTGACGCGGCGGGGACAGACACGAACACCAACTCCGCCGACTTCACGGTTGGTCTGCCCTCGCCGCAGAACTCGGGCGCCGGCAGCACGGACCCGGGTGACCCGGACCCGGTCGAGCCCAAGGTGCTCGCGATCCACGAAATTCAGGGCACGGGTGCGACCACCCCCCATGCCGGACAGCCGGTGACCACCCACGGCGTCGTCACCGCCGCGTATCCCACGGGCGGACTCGCGGGCGCCTTCATCCAGGAGCCGGGTGAGCCGGACCTGAGCCTTGGGGCCTCGCAGGGCATCTTCGTGTTCGGTAGCTCGTTCGCGGGTGCCGTCACGATCGGCGACTACGTCGAGGTGTCGGGCACCGCAGGCGAGTTCAACGGCATGACGCAGATTTCAAACCCAACCTGGCGCGTCCTCGACGAGGACGTGGACAAGGTGGAGCCACTCGAGCTCGCGTACCCCGCCACCGAGGCGGCACGAGAGGCGCTCGAGGGCATGCTCCTGATGCCCACCGGCACCTTCACGGTCTCGAACAACTACGACACCAACCGCTTCGGGACCGTGGGCCTCGCCTACGGGACCGAGCCCCTCATGCAGCCGGGGGAGCTCTACAACCCCGTGACGCAGGCGGCGGAATTCGCCGCGGTGGCGGCGAACAACCTCGCCCGCGGCGTGGTCCTCGATGACGGCAACAACTTCAACTACACCACGTCCGCCACGGACGTCCCGACCGCATACGTGACCAGGGAGGGCGACCTCCGCGTCTACGACCACGTCACGATCGAAGATCCGGTGATACTCGACTACCGGTTCAACCTCTGGTACTTCCAGCCCACCGAACCGATCACGGATGGTTCCTCGGGTCCGCTCGACCTTGGCGAGAACACGCGGACAGCAGCCCCGGAGGCGGTGGGGGGAGACATCTCGATCGCCTCGTTCAACGTGCTGAACTACTTCGCCAACCTCGGTGAGGACGAAGAGGGGTGTGGCTTCTGGCCGGACCGGGCGGGCAATCCCACCACGGCGAACAACTGCGACGTCCGCGGCGCCTATGACCAGGCGAACTTCGAGCGCCAGGAGGAAAAGATCGTCGCGGCGATCAACGCGCTGGACGCGGACATCGTGGCGCTCGAGGAGATCGAGAACTCGATCTTCTGGGTGTCCGACGACCGCGACTACGCGCTCAGCGTGCTCGTGGCCGCACTGAACGAGGACGCCGGAGAGGGCCGCTGGGCGTATGCGGAGTCGCCCGTTGCACTGCCCACGGACGAGGACGTCATCATGGTGGCGCACATTTACCAGGTTGCCTCCGTCTCTCCCGTGGGCGGGGCCTCCATCCTGATCGGTGATCCGGCCTTCGGTAACGCGCGCGAGCCGCTCGCGCAGAAGTGGCGGGCCATCAACCCGGAGACGAACGAATGGGACGGCGAGACATTCGTGACGATCGTCAACCACTTCAAGTCCAAGGGCTCGGGCGCGGATGACGGTACCGGGCAGGGCAACGCCAACCCGGACCGCGTGGCGCAGGCCACGGCACTCGCGGGCTGGGCCGAGGCGGAGTTCGGGGACCTTCCGGTCTTCCTGTTGGGCGACTTTAACTCGTACTCGGCCGAGGACCCCATGCAGGTGTTCTACGAGGCGGGCTACACCAACCTTGGCGACGAGTTCGAGACCACGGAGACCTACGTGTTCGGGGGGATGGTCGGCTCGCTCGACCACATTCTCGCGAACGAGGCGGCCCTCGAGATGGTCACCGGCGCCACCGTGTGGAACATCAACTCGGTGGAGGCGCTCGCGCTCGAGTACTCGCGTTACAACTACAACGTGACAAAATTCCACGATGCGGGGCCGTTCCGGTCCTCCGACCACGATCCGATGAAGGCGGGCCTCGACATCACCTTCATGATGAAGCCGGTGGAGCCGACGCCGTCGCCCACGACGCCGGTGGATCCGACGCCAACCCCAACCCCAACCCCGACCCCGACATCGCCGAAGCCGACGCCTCCGGCGCCCACAACGGGACCGACGTCGTCGCCGGGAACGACGCTCCCCTCGACGGGGGCCGATGGCCTCGGGACCATGGTGGCCGGAGCACTCGGGCTGCTGCTGCTCGGTGGAGGCGCGGTGGCGATCGGCGCGCGACGCCGCTCGGCAAGCTAGTCTCCGCGGACTGGTAGCGGCCGCTGCCGCCAACAATGGGTGGGATGTTAGAAGCCAGAGTTCTAACATCCCACCCATTGCCGTCTGACCCGCCACCCCGCGTCGACTGTGCACCCGGAGCGGGCCACGCCAACTTCCGGCACACAGTGGACGTAGCGGCCGCTATTCGGAGGCCACGGCCTCCAGGACCGGCTGCCGGAGTGCCCTCCACGCCGGCCAGAGGGCGGCAATCACGCCCACCACCACCGTGCCGGCCAGGATCACCAGCAGCGCCTCCCACGGGATTACGAGGTCGGTGAGGCCCAGGTCCTGGAGGATGGACGGGAGGGTGGCACCGAGTCCCACGCCGATGAGCATGCCCATGATCGTGCCGAAGAGGGCGGTGAGCACGGACTCGATCATGATCATCCCCACCAGCTGCCCGCCACCCAGTCCCACGGCGCGCATGAGCCCGATCTCACGGGTGCGCTCCATGACCGCCATGGCGAGCGTGTTGATGATCGAGAGCACGGCGATCACGAGTGAGAGCCCGAGGAGCGCGTAGAGCACGTTCATCATCGTGCTGATGAGGCCGACCGTCTGCTCCGCGAGCTCGTCCTTGTCGAGCACGTTGAGGATCGGCAGGTCAGCCACCGCCTCCTCGAGGTCCGCGCGCGTGGCATCGGGATCACCCGTGGAGTTCACGAGGAAGAAGATCACGGCGCGGGTCTGCTCGGGCACGAGCCGTTCGAAGCCCTCGGTGAAGGCGTAGAGCTCGGAGAACATGAATTGGTCGTTCGTGACTCCCACCACCTCCATCGTCACGTCCTCGCCGCCGGGCACCGCGAAGGTGAGGCTCGTGCCGGGGCCGATGCCGGAAGAGTCAGAAGCGGTCTGGGAGATGAGGAGCTCGTCCGCAGAGCGGAGCGGTTCGCCCTCCACCACGGGCACGTTGAGCATCTCCTCGTAGCCCTCGGGGGACATGGCGGAGACGGACAGGTTGCCCTCTGGTTCAAGGGAGCGAACAGCACCGATGAAGGCGGGAGTCACGCCGGAGACGGTGTCCAACTGTTCCAGTTGTTGCCCGAGTCCGAGCGGGGTGGCGCCGCGCTGGGAGCCCACGTAGAAATCGGCGGACATCTGGTTGTCGATGATCGAGCGGGTGGAGGCCGTGGCTGAGGCCGCGAGCACCGCCGCCGCGGACACGAAGGTCATCCCGATGGTGAGTGCCGCGGCTGTGGCCGAGGTGCGCCGGGGGGTGCGTAGCACGTTTCCGCGGGCGAGGGTCCCGATGGGCCGCAGGGCCCGGAACGGGATCGCGAGCACGCCGAGCAGCGGTGGCACGATCAGGGGGCCGAGTCCGAGCATGCCGAGCAGGACCAGTGCAGCGCCCAACCCCAGCAGGAGGGCTTCGGTACGGTCCACGGCCATCCAGACGCATGCGAGACCGGCCACTGCCATGAGCGCGGAGATGATGCCCCGCACCACGGTGGTCTTCTCCGGCTTGGGGTCCTCCGGACGCATGGCCTCCACGGGCGCCGTGCCGGCCGCCTGACGGGCGGGCAGGAGCGACGCCACGATGGTGAACACCACGGCAACGCCCATGACGAGTGCGGCACGGGCGGGAGGGAGCCAGGGGGTGCCCTCGAGGGGCGTCCCCATGGACTCGAAGATCTGCTGCGCCCCGATCACCAGGAGCACTCCGGTCCCGATCCCGAAGAGCGAACCGAACACTCCGATGATGCCCGCCTGGGCCATCAGGCTGCCGAGCACCTGACCGGGAGAGGCGCCGAGCGCACGGAGGAGCGCGAACTCCCGCTGCCGCTGGCGCACCAGCATTGCGAACGTGTTGGCGATGAGGAATGAGCCCACGAAGAAGGCGATGAAAGCAAAGACGAGCATGAACGTCTCGATGAACCCCATCGCCTCGGCGGTGGCGCTCTGCGACTCCTCACGGACCTGCTCGCCGCTCACCACCTCGACGCCGTCGCCCAGCTGAGCTTCGAGGGCACGGATCACGGAGTCCGATTCTGCGCCGTCCTCGAGCGCCACGGCAAACGTCTGGACCACCCCCGTGGGGGCGAAGGCCGCGAGGCCCGTCTCCTCGGAGATGAACAGGAACGTGGCGCCCATGAGGCTCCATTCGGAGTCCACTGTCCCCACAATGGTGGCGTCAAAGGTGTGGGTGTCCCCGATCGTCACCGGCGCAGTGTCTCCCACCGCATACCCGGAGAGTTCGTACGTGGCGGACTCGAGCGCAATCTCGCCCGTGGTCTCGGGCACCCGACCTTCCAGCACCTCGAAATCGTTGAGGTCCTCCGAGAGCACGCCGGCGAAGGTGGGGGCATTGCCGTTGGCAACCGCCCTGCCATCCGGTCCCACAAGGATCGCGGTGCCGAAGAGGGTGGGGGCGGAGGCCGCCACGCCGTCCACCGCGTCGATCTGCTCCTGCAACTCAAGGGGAACGGGCTCCCGCTGGGGCGGCCCGAACGAGGAGGGCTCACCCTCAGCCTCGGTTCCCCGCACGTAGATGTCCCCGGTGGCGGTGGAGTCGGAGATCTTGGCGATCGATTCGCCCAGCATGTTCGTGAAGGAGAACGTGGCCGAGACGAACGCGGTGGCGAGTAGCACCGCGAGGATCGACATGGCGAAGCGCACCCAGTGTTCGCGGGTGTCGCGGAGCGCGATGCGAAACATCAGGCGCCCACCTCGGCCGCGGCGAGCTCGGTCTCACGGCTCGCGCCCGCGCCGTGGTTCGGTGCCAACCGGCCGAGGGTGGCAAGGATGGAGTCGCGCGTGGGCGCCTCGAGCCGCTCCACGATCTGTCCATCAGCAAGGAACAGCACCCGATCCGCGTAGGCGGCGGCCGTGGGCTCGTGCGTCACGATCACGATCGACTGTCCGAAGTCGTCCACGCTCCTGCGCAGGAAGCCCAGCACCTCGCCTGCCGCCCGCGAGTCCAGGTTGCCGGTGGGCTCGTCCGCGAACACCACGGACGGCCGCCCCACGAGGGCCCGCGCGCACGCCACCCGCTGCTGCTGGCCTCCCGAGAGTTCGGACGGGCGGTGGGTGAGCCGGTCCCCGAGCCCCACAATCGAGACCACATGATCGAACCACTCGCGGTCCACCTGTCCCCGCGCGATATCCACGGGCAGCGTGATGTTCTCCGCTGCAGTGAGCGTGGGGATGAGGTTGTAGGCCTGGAACACGAACCC
>JAAZBW010000309.1 GCA_012513625.1 Actinomycetales bacterium
GCGATCCGGAGCTGACGCTTGAGACGGCGCTGCAGTTGCGTGACATGCTGACCGAGTGTGGTGCCGAGGCGTTCGTGCGTGGCCTCGTGGACGAGCAGCTGACTGCGTTCTACGAGATCCTCGCCGGAGAGAGCGAGGAGAGGCGCATCCCGCCCGGGGTGCGCGAGGTGCTGCTCCACCTGGTGGCCAGAATCGAGGGTCGCAAGTCGTGACCACCCGCAGTACCGCCCGCGAGACCGATCCCCCACTCACCAGGTTCACCCGCACCGCAGAGACGGTGGCCGGCAGCGTGATCAGCGCCTACTCCACCTCGTTCGGGCTCGCCACACGGCTGCTCGGCACCCGCCACCGCACCCACGTGAAGAACATCTACGCGCTCGTACGGGTGGCCGATGAGATCGTGGACGGGGTGGCCAGCGAGGCCGGCCTCAGCATCGCAGAGCAGTTTGCGGCCCTCGACCGCTACACCGAGGAGACCCACCGGGCCCTACGCACCGGGTACAGCAGCGACCTCGTGATCCACGCGTTCGCCCGTACCGCTCGCGAGGCCGGGATCGGCGAATCGCTCACCCAGCCCTTCTTCGACTCGATGCGCGCGGACCTCGAGGAGGCCCACGAGGAAGTTGCGGTCTACGACGTTGGGGCACACGCCGCCTACGTGTACGGATCGGCGGAGGTGGTGGGCCTCATGTGCCTCCGGGTGTTCCTCCGGGGCCAGGGGGTCCGCGAGGATGAGCGCGCCCGTCTCGAGCACGGCGCGCGCCAACTCGGGGCCGCGTTCCAGAACGTCAACTTCCTGCGCGACCTCGCGGATGACACCGCCCGCCTCGGCCGCTCCTACCTGGGGGTGGAGGGGCGGCTGACCGACGCGGACCGCGACCGCTGGGTCACCGAGGTCCGCCGGCAGCTCGCAGACGCGGAGGCCACCCTCCCGCTCCTCCCCCGCGACGCGCGTGCGGCGATCCGCACGGCGCTCGGACTCTTTGCCGAACTCACCGCCCGCGTGGCCGCCACGCCCGCGGAGGAGCTCTACCGCACCCGCGTCCGGGTTCCGGACGCCATCAAGATCGGGCTCGCGTTGCGGGCCCTTCTCACCACCATGAAAGAGGGACGATGACCAGGACCGTCATCATCGGCGCCGGAATTGCCGGGCTCGCCACTGCGGCACTGCTGGCCCGGGAGGGCCACGAGGTGCTCGTGCTCGAGAAGAACTCTCGCGTGGGCGGGCGCTCCGGGCTCGTGGAGCGGGACGGATTCCGTTTCGACTCGGGGCCGTCCTGGTACCTGATGCCCCGGGTGTTCGACCACTTCTTCGAGATGGTGGGCACCTCCACCGAGGAGCAGCTGGACCTCACCTACCTCAGCCCCGCCTACCGGGTCTTCAGTGAGCCCGCACCAGACGGCAGGCGTCGCGATCCGCTCACGATCCCGTTTGGGAAGGAGAAGGTGTTGGAGGCGTTCGAGGCCGTGGAGCCGGGCAGCGCCGCGGTCCTCACCCGCTACCTCGATTCGGCGCACCGCACCACGGACCTCGCGGAGCGATTCTTCCTCTACAACACGTTCACCCGGCCGGGCTCGCTCACGCACAAGGAGATCCTTGCGGGCGCACCCTCCCTCACCCAGCTCCTCACCACCTCGCTCGAGTCGTACGTGGCCAAGCGCTTCAAGGATCCGGTGCTCCGGCAGGTGCTCGGCTACCCGGCCGTCTTCATCGGCACCCGCCCGTCCGATGCCCCCTCGATGTACCACCTCATGAGTACCCTCGATCTCGACGAGGGCGTGCAGTACCCCATGGGCGGATTCTGGTCGATCGTGGAACGTCTCGAGGCCATCGCAACCGAGGCGGGTGCCCGGATCGTCACGGACGCCGAGGTGGAGCGGATCGAGACCCGTCGCGCGGCCCGCCGCATGCGCGCAAAGAACCGCGAGGTCTCCGGCGTGGTCTGGCGCCAGGGAGGCGGCCACGAGACCTTCGAGGAGGCGGACATCGTGGTCTCGGGCGCGGACCTCCACCACACGGAGACCCGCCTGCTGGCGGCGGAGGACCAGAGCTATCCGGAGCAGTGGTGGACTCGCCGCACCAGCGGGCCGGGCGCCGTGATCGCAATGCTCGGAGTGGAGGGTGAGCTCCCACAACTGCCGCACCACTCGCTGTTCTTCACACGCAACTGGAC
>JAAZBW010000310.1 GCA_012513625.1 Actinomycetales bacterium
AACCACTGGCCTCAACTCACCCTGACACGCAGGGGGGGATTTGCGGGAACCTAACCACACAGTAGACGAGAGAACTCTGGTCTAACCCACACAGTCGACGAGAAACGACCCTGTTATAGGTTGACTGCGTTCTTCTCGATCAGCCGCGCGGCATAGTCGAGCCACGCCGGGTCATCGTTGAGGCAGCGGATGGTGCGGTAGTTCGCACCATCGCCGCCGCCCTTCTCGAACAGTTCCCTGCCCTGGATCGCGAGCTCGTGCAGCGTCTCGAGGCAGTCGGCCGTGAAGCCGGGCGAGATGATCACGGGTGCCTGCACGCCGTCGGAGTGCAGTTCCTCGAGGCGCGGCTGGAGGTACGGCTTCAGCCACTCCGTGCGCCCAAACCGCGACTGGTATCCCAGCTCGTACTTCGATTCCGGCAGCCCGAGAGCCTCGCCGAGCAGCGAGATGGTTTCGTGGATCTGATCCTCGTACGGGTCGCCCTCGTCGATGAACCGGCGGGGCTCGCCGTGGAAGCTGATGACCAGGCGGTCAAACTCCGGCACGTCCTCCAGTTGCCGGCGCACGCTCCCGGCGAGCACCTCGATGTACTCCGGATCATTATAGTACGGGTGGATGAACCGCAGCGTGGGAATGTACTTCTTCTCCGGCAGCCCCCCGGCCCTGCCCTTCCCGCGGCCAAGCGCGTGGAGCATCACCGTGTCGTAGATCGAGGCGATCGTGCTGTTCGCGTACTGCGGGAACATCGGCAGCACCACGATCTTCGTGATCCCCGCCGATTTCAGCGTCTCCACCGCCTCCCCGATGCTCGGGTGGCTGTAGGACATCCCGAGTTCCACGCGGAACCGCGGGCCGAGCCGCTCCTGGATCCCGTCCCTCTGCGCCTCCGCGATCAACTGCAGTGGCGAGCCCTCCTCCGTCCAGATTTCCTCGAAGAACTTCCCCACGTGCAGCGGCCGGGTGGGAAGGATCGCACCGCGCAGGATCGGCTGCCAGCGCCAGCTGGGCAGGTCGATGATCCGCTGGTCGGAGAGGAATTCCTTCAGGTAGCGCCGCACCTCCGACCGTTTGGTGGTCTGCGGGGTACCCACGTGGCCGAGGATCACACCAATCTCGGGGGTGGTCGTGGCAGCAGCGGCGGGGTACTGCTCCTGGGCGACGGGGGAACTCACCACAGCCGGAACTCCTCTTCAGATATGGGCACCCGCACTCGTAGGGTGCTTCATCAGATGAAACTATCCGGCCCGGGCCGTCCACACGAAATCGGCCGGCCGGGCGAGGTGGCGCGCGCAGGCGCTCACAGGCGCTCACCGGCGCGCACAAGCCGAACCGGCCCGCCGCGACGGTACCCTCGACCGCTATCGTTGACGAATCAGGGGTGACACGCCGTCGTCGACGGCCCGCCCCCACCCACGAGGAGAGGACCCCATGCCCGACCTGGACGCCACCGAGGTGTGGGACCGCGCCATCGAGTACCTGGCGGACGGCCTGCCCGAGGACGCCGGTTACGGCGACCGCCACCTGACCGAGGCACTCAGCGTGAATGGCGCCATCGAGGCCAATGGCATGGAGCAGGTGTTCGAAGCGCACGACCTGGCGGAGGCGATCATCGCGTTCCACTGGTTCGGCCTCGTGGACGTGGCCGAGTTCCTGGAGGAGGCGCCCTCCCG
Source organism: Actinomycetales bacterium (assembly GCA_012513625.1). Taxonomy (GTDB): domain Bacteria; phylum Actinomycetota; class Actinomycetes; order Actinomycetales; family Actinomycetaceae; genus JAAZBW01. The sequence goes on from JAAZBW010000310.1 coordinate 1,671, forward strand.
GATCGGCACCAACCTGGACGAGGACGAGGAGGAGGACGCCAGCAACGAGTACTACGACCTCGAAGTAGTGGACCGCCTGGCCGAGGCCCTCGAGGAGAAGCTCGAGACCAACCCTGAGGCGTTCCTGCCGCTCTAGCCCGCCGCCGTGGGAGCGATCGCCCTCACGCCCGGAAGGTCACCAAAGCGGGCGGCGGCATCGTGGCTGACCAGGAGCCGCCCGGTTTCGGCAGCGTGAGCCGCGAGGATCAGATCGTGCGCACCGCGCACTGCTCCCCGCTGACGGCAGTGTGCGATGAGCCGCGCATGGTGCCCGGCAGTGGCCTCCGTGTAGTCCAGCACGCCGAGCGCGCCCAGGATCCTGGAGACGGCGATCTCCCGATCCTGTGCCACCGACGCTGACGCGGCCAGTGCGACACCCACCCGCAGTTCCGCGACCACGATCGCAGGAACCGCAAGGTCCGCCACCTCGAACAACTGCCAGTCGAGAGCTCCGCGGTCGAGGGCCACAAGCACATTGGTGTCGAGTATCAGGCGTTGGCCCACGGATCCTGCACCTCCTGATCCACGAACTCAAGTGCCTCGGAGATGGCGTACTCGAAGTCCCGATCAAGCCGCGGGGACTCCTCCATGGCGGCACGTAGCTCGCCCCCCGTGTGCCGGGAAACGGGGCGGATCTCCGCCACAGGCCTGCCGGCCCGAGTGATCGTCACGGACTCCCCCGCCTCAACCGCATCGAGGAGGTCAGCGAAGTTGCGCGACGCCTCTGTGGCTGTCCTGCTCTTCATTTCCACATTTTATCTGATAGTCAGATTTGAAGCGCGTCGGTGTGGATATCCGGGTGCCCGACCGATCGCTGGGCCCGACGGCGGGGCTCACCTTGGCAGCAGACCGCGCTCCATCGCGAGGGTCACCGCCCGCGTGCGGTCGCCCACATCCAGCTTCTCGAAGACCTTCAGCAGGTGCGTCTTCACCGTTGATTCGCCGATCCCGAGCGCGGTGGCGATCTGCTTGTTGCTGCGCCCCTGCGCCACGAGGTCGAGCACATCGAGTTCCCGTGCCGTAAGAACCGGGGCCGGCTCCGGGCGCCGCATCCGCTCCACCAGCCGCACGGCCACCTGCGGGGAGAGCGCCGACTGGCCCTCCGCCACCGAACGGATGCCAGCCACGATCTCCGCGAGGGACGCGGCCTTCAGCAGGTAACCGGCAGCGCCGGCCTCGATCGCGGCGAGGATCTGGTCGTCCGACTCGTACGTGGTGAGGATCAGCACCCGGGGCGCCGGCTCCCCCGCCTCCCCGGCGGCGATGCGGGCCGTGGCGGCCACCCCGTCCACACCGGGCATCCGCAGGTCCATCAGGACCACGTCCGGGCGGGTGGCCGCGGCGAGGCGCACGGCCTGGTCGCCATCGGAGGCCTCGGCCACCACCTCGAGACCCGGATCGGCGGATAGCAGCGCAGCGAGGCCGCCCCGCACCACGGGGTGGTCGTCGGCGATCAGGAGGCGGATCATGGGCCCTCCCCCGCGGCGACCCGCACGCCGGATGGGGGTGTCCCCGCAGCGGACGTGGGCGTCGTCGTCGGAACGGGGGCAGACGCAGCGCCGCCCGAACCCAGGCCTGCCGTGCCCGGGAGCGTGACTGACAGCGTGGTGCCGTCCCCCGGCGCCGAGCTGACGGCGAACCGGCCGCCCGCGAGCGCCACCCGCTCCCGCATCCCCTCGATCCCGAACCCGGGTGGGGCTGCGGACGGATCGAAGCCGGCGCCGTCGTCGGAGACGGTGACGCGGGCGGACCCATCCGCGCGCACCTCCGCGTGCACGACGACGTGGGTTGCGTGGGCGTGTTTGGTCACGTTGGAGAGGGCCTCCTGGAGGCAGCGGAGCAGGACCACCTGGGCGTCGCGTTCGAGCCGCGCCCTCCAGTCCAGGCCCCCGGTCCCGGGGTCCTTCCCCAGCACCTCCACCTCGCCGCCACTCCGCCTCCGGTAGCCCTCGAGGATTTCCACTGTGGTGGACTTACCCGCGCCGTTTGGCCCGAGGAGGCCGAACGTCTCGCCGGGTGCGATGTCGAACGAGATGTCATCCACCACCGCTCGCTCGCCGTACGTCTTCCGCAGGTTCCGCACCCGCACCGCTGTGGTTTCCATGCATTCAGTCTTCTCGCGCCGCGGGCCGCGCGGCAGCCGTCATGTGTGGGAGGGGGATCCACCGTTCGGTGGATCCCCCGGTCCGCCAACCCACCCCCCGTACGTCGACCCCCGCTCAGCCAACCCCCCGCTCCGCCGACTGTGTGGTTAAAACCTGGACTTAACCACACAGTCGGCGAGGGTTTGGGCGAGCCCCCGCCGTCGGCAAGGGTTTGGGCAAGCTCCCGCCGCCGGCGAGGGTTTGGGCGAGCCCCCGCCGTCGGCAAGGGTTTGGGCGAGCCCCCGCCGCCGGCAAGGGTTTGGCCCGCCCCCGACGACGACGCAGGCGCACCTTCCGTACGAGACGCACGTTCCGCCGTCGTACCCCTCCCGATCCGCCGAGTGTGTGGTTAAGACCTCGTCATAACGACACACTCGGCGCGGTGTGGGCTATCCCCATCGGGTGGTTCATCCGGCGACGAGGTGGGCGACGACGGCGCCCACGTCGTGTCCCACGAGGTGGACGCGCTCGAGGCCGAGGGTGTCGAGGAGGGCGGTGAGGTCATCGCGCATGATGTGGCGGCGGATGCGCGGGTTCAGGTCGGGTGGAGAATGGCGCCATGACGGAGAGGGAGAGAAAGGCGGCGCGACGCGCGGCCGTCGAAGTGGTTGGTTCCTACCACGCTGAGCAGTTGACGGCGCTCGTGGCTCGAGTGGGTGAGGCGGTGGATGGCCATCGTGCTGGAGATCTGGACGCATGGGACGTGGACCAGTTGATCTTCCAGTACTCCCGCGCCGCCAAGGAGTTGTGGAAGTTCTGCAACCTCGGCGATGTCCACTCCACGGCCCGG
>JAAZBW010000311.1 GCA_012513625.1 Actinomycetales bacterium
AGCCGACGCCCGACGGCGTGCCCGTGACGATCACATCGCCAGGCTCCAGCGTCATGATCTCGCTCACATCGGCGATGATCCGCGGGATGTCGAAGATCATGTCGGCCGTATTGCCGTCCTGCATCACCTCGCCGTTCAGCCGCGTCACGATCTGCAGGTCGTGCGGATCGAGCCCCTCGTCCGCCAGCACCAGCACCGGCCCCATCGGCCCCGACGCCGCAAAATTCTTCCCACTCGTGTACTGCGAGACCCGGAACTGGTAGTCCCGCACCGAGACGTCGTTGAACACTGAGTACCCCGCCAGGTGCACCATCGCCTGATCCCGCGCGATATAGCGCCCCGGTTTCCCCACCACGAACGCGAGCTCGCCCTCCCAGTCCACCTGGTGGCTGACCCGCGGCACCACCACGGCCCCACCGTCCGCCACCAGCGTGTTCGCGAAGCGCGCGAACACGATCGGGATCTCGGAGACCACCTTCCCGGCCTCCTTCGCGTGCGCATCGAAGTTGCGGGCCACGCAGATCACCTTCGGGGGGTTCACGATGGGGACGAGGACCTGCACCTCCTGCCGTGAGTGGAGCAGGCCTGCCTGCCGCGCGTCCGCCTCCTCCAGCGAGTCCACGTACCCGGTTGCGGCGCGCGCCCGGGCGAGCGCGCCCTCCCCTGCCTGCAGGAACCTGAGCATGTCCGCCGGCACCTCGGCCTCCGCGCGGGCGGCCGCGTCCGCAGTCCCGTCGTCGGCCACCATGGCCCGGTAGGCCAGGTTCACGTCCACCACGTTGTCTCCGACGACGACGCCCACCCGGTCCGCGTTGGCCAGCCGGAAGTTCATCAGAATGGTCATGGGGACTCCTCCTCGATCGCGCAGCACGGGCTGATCACATTCTGCGCTATCGAGTCTGCGCTATCGAGTCTGCGCATCGGTCCGTTCGCGGGAATACTCCGTGGTCCGCCCGGTCCGCACACGGGCGCGCTTCCCCGCCCACTGACTGAACCCCTAATTCCCTCGCGGGTTGCCCGCCTCCAGGAAGTACCACTGGCCATCGATGATCCCCACCTGCAGGGTCCCGGGAATGACGTTGATTCCGGAGCTCCACACCTGTCCTTCTTCCGGCGAGTACTCCCGCACCTCCTCGACAACCATCACACCGCCCACCAGGTATTCGCCTGTGGGAGCATGTTCGACTGACTCAACGGCAAAAGTAGCCAGCCCACCGATACGGCGGGATCCTGTGTCCTGCAGGCGCTGGTAGGTGGCGATCATGGCATCGCAGAAAGTGCATTCCGGGCCGGCCACCTGCGCGAGGGCTGCGGGTTCGGCATGCTTCTGCGAATAGTTGAGGAGCTCAATGGCGTACAGGAGAAACGCCGCCGCGCCCTCCTCATCATCAGTGAGTCCGGCCGGAATTTCTGGAAGCTCATCCCACTCCGGGGGCGACAGTGCCGCGAAGTCCGGATGGACATCCGCAGTTCCCGCCTGGGCCGCAGCGGAAGAGTTCTTCGGAGCACTTCGGGGCGGCGGGGCAGCATCTGCCGCCGCCGCTGGCGTGGGAACACTGACCTGTTCCTCCTCAGCAGAGCACCTGGTCAGGCCGATCGTGCCACAGAGGACGGCTGCTACCGCGACGCCATGGAGGACTTTTCTGTTTCGCATACCGGTGACGTTACGGGCCGGAAATCACCCGCCGCCATGGTTATTCCCATCCTGTGGATAAATCTCTGGAGATTGCTCAACATCCACAGAACTTTAACCGTGGTTAAGAGAAAGGGGTAAGAACAGGTGGCCAAAAAAGCCGGTTGGAGTCGCGGATTTTGCCGACATTTTGGCCTTCGCATGCTGTGTGGGCGCTCGCGGCTGCGCAGCCGGAGCGGTTCGGAAGCCCCACCTGCCATGCGGGTGCTCACAGCGGCCGGGTGAGCGGAGCCGGAAGCCGATCCCCGCCGGCGCCGATCACGAAGGCCGGGAATAGCACGAGGCCCGGGTCCACCAAGGGGGAGCCCGGGCCTCACATGCGTCAGAAGCTACGCGAGCCTCCGCTGGAAGCCCGCCCGCAAACGCTCCTTGTTCACGGCCGCGATGGCCGAGAGCGGGATGCCCGCGGGGCAGACCTTCGCGCACTCGCCGTAGTTGGAGCACGGGCCGAAGCCG
>JAAZBW010000312.1 GCA_012513625.1 Actinomycetales bacterium
ACTGAACGCAACGGAGACAACGGGTAGCGGCTCGGAATTTGACCCCCGACTCGCCTAGAGTTCCGTGGTGTGGGGACAGGTATTGACGTGATCGTGGCCGCGCTCGTCGGCCTGCTCGTCGGCGCGGTCGCTACGTGGGCCTTCTTCTCCTCAGAGCGGGAGCGGCGCGAGGACGTGGCTGAGGTGGCCGAGGACGTGAGTCCGGAGGAGGCCGCCATGCTCGCGGCGTTCCAGGAGTCCGCCCTGATCCTTGGACGTGACGACGAGGTGTTGCGCGCCAACGCCCCCGCCCTGCAGTTCGGACTCGCGCGCCAGCGCCAGCTCGTCCACCCGCAGATCCAGTACCTGGTGGCCCGGTTACGGGCCACCGGCCACGCACAGGCAGCCGAACTCGAGCTACCCCGCGGGCGGGCGGACTCCACCAGCAAGATCCACCTCACCGTCTCCGTGGCACCCCTCGCCCGGGACAGGGTGGTGGTGCTGGGACGGGACCACACGGCGTCGCGACGCCTCGACCAGACCCGGCGGGACTTCGTGGCGAACGTGTCCCACGAGCTGAAGACCCCCGTGGGGGCGATTGGGCTGCTGGCGGAGACGGTGTCCGAGTACGCGGACGAGCCGGAGGTGGTGGCGCGCTTTTCCGAACAGATGCGCGTGGAGGCCGCGCGGCTCGCCACCCTCGTCCAGGAGATCATCGACCTCTCCCGCCTCCAGGAGCCGGACGCGCTCGTGGAAGCCACCGTGGTGGAGATGGACGCCGTGGTGGAGGAAGCGGTGGACCGGGTGCGGATGGAGGCGGAGAACCACTCGATCGAGATCGTGGTGGGCGGCTCCACCGGCCTGCAGGTGCTCGGCAACGCGAACCTTCTCACCACCGCCGCTCGGAACCTGCTGGAGAACGCGATCCACTACTCCCCAGACCACTCGAAGGTATCCGTGGGTCTGCGCGCTTCGGACGGGGTGGTCCGCCTGGCAGTGGTGGATCAGGGAATCGGCATCGCCCCGGAGTCCCAGGACCGCGTGTTCGAGCGCTTCTACCGGGTGGATTCGGCCCGCTCGCGGGCCACTGGCGGTACCGGGCTCGGCCTCTCGATCGTGAAGCACATCGCCGCAGACCATGGCGGTGAGGTCACCCTCTGGTCCAAACCCGGCCGCGGCTCCACGTTCACGCTCGCGATCCCCGAGCCGCCGCAGGCGCAACCGTACGAGCCGCCCCGCACCGCTTCCGATGGGGAACCCCCCTCCGAGCCCTCCCAGCCCTCCCAGCCCTCCAGCCACTCCCAGCCCTCCGGCCCCTCCGAGCCCACCCCGACCCCTCCCGCGCACCACGCCCCCGCACGCGAGGTCCCCTCTCAAAGGAGAGCCCCATGACCACCCGAATCCTGCTGGTGGAGGACGAGGCCGCCTACCGCGATCCGCTGAAGTTCAAGCTAGAGCGAGACGGGTTCGAGGTCACCGCAGTGGCGACGGGCACCGACGCGCTCACCGCCTGGAACCCCGAGATCGACCTCGTGCTCCTCGATCTCATGCTGCCCGGCCTCTCCGGGGTGGAGGTCTGCAAGGCGATCCGGGCCCGGGCCGCCACCCCGATCATCATGCTCACCGCCAAGGACTCGGAGATCGACAAGGTGGTGGGCCTCGAGATCGGCGCGGACGACTACGTCACGAAGCCGTACTCCTACCGCGAGCTCGTGGCCCGCATCAACGCGATCCTGCGCCGCATCCAGGGCGATATCGAGGATGCGGACGAGAGTGTGCTCCGGATCGGCCGCGTCACCATGGACGTGGACCGCCACGAGGTCACTGTCAACGCCGAGCCCGTGGCCCTGCCCCTGCGCGAGTTCGAACTCCTCGAGTTCTTCCTGCGCAACCCGGGCCGCGTCCTCACGCGCGGCCAGATCATCGACCGCGTGTGGGGCCCCAACTACGTGGGCGATACCAAGACCCTCGACGTCCACGTCAAGCGCGTCCGCTCCAAGATCGAGGAGGACCCCTCCAGCCCGGAGCTCATCACCACGGTCCGCGGGCTCGGCTACAAGCTCACGCCGCCCCGCGAGGACTGAGCCCTCCGGGGCCGGATTGACGACGGCGGAACGCGCCCCCCGTCGTCGGGGAACCCCCCACCTGGGCGGGAAACCCTACGGAAGGTACTCGTCGTACGGCGAGAGGGTGCCGTCGAGCACCGGCACATCGCGGGTCTGGGCGCCCCGGAATTCGAACGTGACGGGGGAGGTGGAGCCCGGAGCGGCGGGCGAGGACTCGATCACGTCCGTCTCCTCCTCGAGCCGGGCCACCCCATTCGCGTCCACCTCGATCGTGGACTGGGATCCGCCCACGGAGACGCCCACGGTCACGGCCTCCGGGGTGTCGTTCACCACTGCGCCGAACAGTTGGGCCGGGGAACCCTCCGCCTCGGTGAGGAGCATGACGTTCTCCACCCGGACCTCGTCCCCGTCCACGAGGGAGACGCGCACCCCATCCGAGGGCGCGTAGGCCTCGTCAGTCCGCGTGGGGCTCGCCCACGCGCACGAGGAGAGCATGAGCGCGGCGGCCGCGGCGGCTGCCATGGCGGTGGACCGGATGCCGTGACGGCGGAACATGCGCGACTCCTAGAGGGGACCGGGACCGAAGACCTATGCGGAAGAGTACCGGATGCGCGTGTCAGTCACCCTGCAAGTGCCACGAATCCGGCCGAATACCGCGGAATCCTGCAGCAATCCCGACCATTTTCGCCATGTGATCCATCTCTCGAAGGCACCAGCTCACCGTGATAGAATCGTGACCATTCTTAATCCGAGGGAGCCGCATTCCATGACGTTTGAAGTGGGCGAAACGGTCGTTTATCCGCATCACGGGGCCGCTCTCATCGAGGAGATCACCACCCGAACCGTCAGAGGCGAGGAGAAGCTCTACCTGAAGCTCCGCGTCACTCAGGGTGACCTCACAATCGAGGTTCCGGCGGAGAACGCGGACATCGTGGGCGTGCGGGACGTGGTGGGCAGGGAGGGCCTCGAGCGAGTGTTCGAGGTGCTGCGCCAGCCCCACGTGGAGGAGCCCACCAACTGGTCCCGCCGCTACAAGGCCAACCTGGAGAAGCTCGCCTCGGGTGATGTGATCAGGGTGGCCGAGGTGGTCCGCGACCTCTCGCGCCGCGAGTCCGCGCGTGGACTCTCCACGGGCGAGAAGCAGATGCTCGCGAAGGCGAGGCAGGTCCTCGAGTCCGAGGTGGCGCTCGCCGAGAAGGCCACCGAGGAGGAGGCGCGCCTCCTCGTGGACGAGGTCCTCGCCTCCTAGCCGCCCCGTGTCCACCGCCGTCATCATCACCGCCGCCGGGTCCGGCTCGCGGCTGGGTCACGCCCTCCCCAAGGCGCTCGTGCCGCTCGGCGGCCGCCCCATCCTCGCGTGGGCGGTCGACGGCGCGCTCGCGTCCGGCGTCTGCGACGTCCTCGTGGTCACGGCTCCCCCCGATCTGCTCGACGACGTGCGTGCGCTGGTCCCCGAGGGGACCGTCTGCGTGGTGGGCGGGGAAACCCGGCAGCGATCGGTGGCGAACGCGCTTGCCGCGCTGCCGCCAGACGTGGAGTTCGTGTTGGTGCACGACGCTGCCCGGGCACTCACTCCCCCGCAGGTGTTCCGGGAGGTGGTGGGCGCGCTACGGAACGGATGCTCCGCCGTCGTGCCAGCGGTGCCGGTGACGGACACGATCAAGGAGGCCGCGGAGGAGACGGACGCGTCTGGCTCGGTGGGATCTGCCGGCGGCGCGGGATCCGCCGCGGCCGGATCGGCCGGCGCAGCAGGCGGGACGGGGACGGCCCACGCGGGGCGCGAGCTGGTGTCTGCCACGGTGGACCGTGCACGGTTGCGGGCGGTGCAGACGCCGCAGGGATTCGAGCGGGCGCTGCTCGAGCGGGCGCACGCGACGGACGGGGACTCCCTCACGGATGATGCGGGGCTCGTGGAGGCACTCGGCGAGCCGGTGTGGCTCGTGCCGGGGGCCGATCTGGCCCTCAAGATCACCACCCCGTGGGACCTGGCACTCGCCGAATTCCTGGTCACCCGCCCGGACTGAGGGCGGGCCCGCGGCACAGGTGGGCACAGGCTGGCGCGAACTACGGGACCACGATCCCGTAGTAGTCACGATCCAGGATGAGGGAGGAGTAGTAGAACCTGCGGTCGATCTCGTCAGCGATGCGCTGCACGTGGTCCTCCGGCACCTCCACGCCCTCGTTCGGGGTGAAGCTCCGTGCCACCGCGTCATAGCGGCCGAGACCCGTGAGGAAGCTGCGATCGTTTAAGATCACGAGCGGCTCCGTGCCGGCAAACACGTCCCGCCCCATGAGCAGGCGCGAGTCGAACTCGAGGCCCATCAGGTTTGAGAGCGTGGGGATGATGTCCAGGGAGGACACCGGCTCCTCCACCACCTCTGGCTCCATGCCCTGTGCATAGATGATGAGGCTGCTCCGGTGCAGCTCGAAGCGGGTGTCCACCACCTGCCCCGCGAGGTCATCGAGGTCCCGTTTCTCGAGGCCGTACGGGTAGTGGTCCGCGCTCAGCACGATCAGGGTCCGCTCCGCCACCCCGGCCTCCTCGAGCCGCTCCATCAGGAGCTCCAGCGCGCGGTCCAGCTCGATCTGGGTGGCCAGGTACGCCCTCCCGCCCAGGTTGTACGGCAGGTTCTCCACCAGGTCCCGGTTCTTCTGGGCCATCGCGTTGCCGCCGAAGTTGTAGAGCAGGTGGCCGCTCACGGTCATGTAGTAGGCGTGGAACGGCTCGGATTCCAGGTACTCCGCAGTGGTCACATCGACCATCTCGAGGTCCGATTCCGGCCACGTGTTCGTGACCACGAGCCCGTTCCCCACTCCCTTGTAGTCGTAGCCGAGGTTGGGGTGCGAGGTGTCCCTGCCGTAGTAGTCGTAGGTGTGGTTGTGATACGCCTTCGTGGTGTAGCCGAGACCCCGCAGCTGGTTGCCCATCGCGAACGGCATCGAGTTGGACCCCGATTTCCACATGCTCCACACCCCGGCCTTCGGGATGAGGCCGGTAGTGGCCACGTACTCGCCGTCCGAGGTGCTCACCCCCCAGATCGGGTTGTAGAAGTTCGTGAACTCGAACCCGCCGTGGACCATCTTGTAGAGGGTGGGGGTGAGCTCCGGGTCGACCGCGTAGTGCGAGTACGCCTCCGCGGTGATGAACACCAGGTTGTAGCCCTCGAACATGCCCGTGTGCTCGTTCTTGCTGCTCGGCGTGAGCGAGCCGAAGTAGGTGTGCATGTTCCGCAGCTGCTCGTCAGGCTCCGCCTCCGCGAGGGCCGCGAAGTCGATCTCGAGGGCGTTCGGGCCGTACGTCACCGGCTCCGCGGTCTCCACCGGCGACGACGGAGGCTTGGCCCCCTCGTCAGGTGACGTGGCCGCGGGGGTGGGTCCCGTCGTCGGCAATGGAGAGGCGACGGGTGGCGGCGGGGCCACCTCCGGCTCGAACCCGAAGAGGAAGCGCTGCAGATCGAGCCGCATGGCGGTAAAGAGGCCCAGCTGGTTGACGGATCCGACCGGTTCGTTGTTGGTGAAGTACATATCGTGCGGGCCGCCGCGACCCCTGTCCCCAAACGCCACGCCCGCGAGAGCGGCGCCGAACAGCGCCGCCGCGAGGCCCGCGGCGATACCGCGGTCCCGCCAGGAGAAGCGGGAGCGGGCCCATGCGGCCCTCTTCGGGAGGACCAGGAAGAGGACTAGTGGCAGCAGGAGGAGGATGAGCGCAGGCCAGTTCTCGCCCACCTTGACCACCACCACGCCCATGAACTCGGCGGCCTTGCCGCCCTGCGCGGCGGAGAACACGGTGTAGTAACTGCCAAAGATGTCGTAGTACAGGAACTGTGATCCGTAGATCGCGGTGAGGGCGGCCAGGAAGGCGCCCACGAGCATGTGGCGGGCGGTTCGCTGGAGGAGGCTTGCCACCACAAACACGACGAGCGCCGCCGAAACACCGAACAGGACCATGTAGAGCAGGCCGGAGTTGAGGAACGGGGCGACCGCCTGGATCCGGAGGATGGTCTCCCACCACAGCACCGCGGTCACGAGAAGCGCCGGCATCACGAGGCGCGCGCCACCATGCGGAGCCTCCCGTGCGTGCACGGGCGCCCGGGGCATCGTCGTTGAGGCCATAGCGCTGTTGTACTCCGTTCTCCTGAAAGGAGACTAGGCCGCGCCGCAGGTGATCCACCAGATCTCCCCGGCACGCCGCGCCGGCCCCTCCGGGGGATGATTCTCCTGGACCCGCGCCGTCGGCAGGCCACCCCGATCCGGCGGGCGACGCTGGATCGCGCCACACGGGCGACGTCAGAGCGCGAGCACCATGACGCCGTCATCCTCCCTGCCCGGCACCGGCACGAAGCCCTCGGCCAGGTACAGGAACCGTGAGGGATTGTTTGCCTCCACGGAGAGCGAGAGGGCGGGCAAGCCGCGGCAACGTGCCTCGGCCACCACGGCGCGCGTGAGGCGGCGGGCGAGGCCGCGGCGGCGGTGGCCATCGCGCACCCAGATCGCGTACTCGGGAACGTCCACAGCCACGAAGCCGAATCCGGGCTCCTCCTCCGGCAGGAACAGGACCCAGCAGAGGCCGATCGCGACGCCGTCCACCTCTGCCACCACGCCAAAATCGCCGCGCTCCGGGCGCAGGTCCCTGTAGCGGGCCAACTCCGGATTCGCCATCGCCTGCTCCACGGTGAACCGCGGGCCCGGCCAGTTGATCGTGCCCATGGACGCCTCGAGCACGAGTTCGGGCTCGTGGCCCAGCATGCGCAGGGACACCATGCGGGGCACGCTACTCCGGTGTGCCAGTGATGCCGTGTTGAATAGTGCGAGTTCAGTCCACGCGTTCGAGGAACCCGGTGGCCACCAGTTCAACCACGGCGGCGGCCAGTTCCGCGTTCAACGCCTCAGCGGGCACGTGGAGCAGGTCCGCCAATGCGGCCGCCGTTTGACCCACTGTGAGTTCGCCATCGGCCACCGAGAGGAGGCCCGCGAGGGCCGTGTCCATCCGATGGGTGCGCCCGAGCCCGCTGCCCTGCCGCAGCAGGATCACGGTGGGATCCTCCTCGCCGGGGCGGAGATGGTGCTCCACGGTGACGTCCGGGGCTGCGGCGAGGCGCCAGGTGGCCACGTGCGCGAGGGGCGTGGCGGCAGGATCTGCGGCGGCCTCATCAGCGTGGCGGCGCTGTGCGGCGAACGCGGCGGCCAGGTGGTCTCCCACCGGCTGGTCTGCGGGGCCTCCGGCCCTCTCGAAGCGGCGCGCGGGCGGGCGAGTGGATGGGGTGGGGGCCGCCAGGATGTAGCCGAAGCCGATCGACTCCACTCCGCGGGCCTGGAAGTCCTGCAGCCACGCCGCATACACGGCCTCGGTGCGGTGCCTCTCCCCGGCGCGGAAGCCGCCGTCGCGCATCCAGAGTTCCACGTACTGGGCGGGGTCCATCACCTCCCGCTCCACCACCCAGAGGTCGAGGCCGTGGGCCGCGGCAGAGAGGCGTTCCTTCCAGTCCTCGCCCGCGCGGTGTTCCCAGTTGCCGATCATCTGGGCGCGGCCGTCTGCGGTGAGCTGGCTGCGGAGGCTACCGAGGATGACTTCGAGGAGGTGGTCGCCAGAGGTGTGGCCGGCGCCGGCGGCACCGGCACTGTCCTTCTCGGAATCGGTGCCGCCCTTTCTGGCCGCGGCCGAAGGGACCGGACCCCCGCCGGCGTCCGAGGTGTGGCCGGCACCCGAAATCCCGCCAGCGTCCGAGGTGTGGCCGACGTCCGAACTCCTTCCCGCGTCCCGGTACTCCATGACGGGAAGGCCCGCCTCATAGGCGGCGGCCGGGGTGATCACAAAGGGCGGGTTGGAGACGATGAGGTCGAATCTCTCACCCCTCACTGGCTCGAAGAGGCTGCCCCGACGTAGGTCCCACTCCTGTCCGTTGAGCGCGGCGTTGAAGCGGGCGAACGCGAGCGCTCGCTCGGAGAGGTCCGTGGCCACCACGTGTTGTGCATGGCCGGTGAGGATGGATGCCTGGATGCCGCAGCCGGTGCCGAGGTCGAGCGCTCGGTGGACGGGGGCGCGGTCGGTGATTCCCACCAGGGTGAGGCTCGCACCGCCCACGCCCAGCACATGGTCTGCAACGAGCGCTCGGCCGGTGGCGCGCTCGCCGAGGTCGGCGGCGAGCCAGAGACGGGTCTCATCCGTTCCTATCGGCCGGATGTCCACAGTGGCGCGGTACGCCTCGGGGTCAGCGCCGGTACGGACCAGACCGAGCCGAAGGGCACCCTCGGTACGGAGAGACGGAAGCGCGGCTTCGAGGAGTGGTGAGGGCACGTCGTCGCCGAGGAGGAAGAGCCGGGCGATGGTGGCCTCCGGCGTCTCTGCGGCGCGGGCGACGAGGAGTGCGGGGACACGCTGTTCGCGATCGAGCGCGGCGGTGCCGGTCTCGCCGAGTGCGTCGGAGATGCTGCCGAGGGCGGTGAGATCCGCGCGGAGACGGGCGATGTCGTCGGGCAGGAATGTGGGAGGCGGGAGTGACACGCTCCCGATTGTCTCAGGCGGGGTGGTGGTGGACTGGGGGTAGGCCATCCGCGCCACCCCGGCAGCCGCGCCGGCGCTCGGTTAACCCGCGCGTCGCGCCCCCGCACACCGGCGCTCAGCGCCAGAACCCGCATCCCGCCGCACACCGGCGCTCAGCACCAGGAACCCGCGTTTCGCCCGACAGGTGTGAAGGGTTAGGGAGCGACTACGGACCCCAAAGTTTCACACCTC
>JAAZBW010000313.1 GCA_012513625.1 Actinomycetales bacterium
CCGGAAGGCCGGGGCAGTTCTGATAGCCCACGCCACGAGCAACGCCGAGCAGGCCGAGACTCCCGCGCTGATCAGCAGGGGCAGCGCGTACGAGCCGGAGGACGAGGCCACTGCTCCCCAGAGCGGCGCGCCGATGGCCATGCCGGCCGGCAGCGTGGACATCGCGGGACCCAGGATCGCCGCGTAGTCCCGCGGGCCGAACAACTGCATGACGGTGATGGGCAGGAGGACGCTCGAGAAGCTCATCCCGATTGCGAACGCCACGGTTCCGGCCGCGAGCGGGAGGAATCCGCTGGCGGCCGCGAACGTGAGGAGCGCGGCGGCCTGGGCGGCGAGGGCGATCAGCACGGCGGTGAGGGTGCCCCTGCGATCATTGATGGTGCCGATCGCGATATTGGTGAACACGGTGGTGAGCGCCATGAGGGACATGAGCGTCCCCGCCACGGCGAGCGTGACGCCGCGCTCGACGAACAGGGCGGGGAAGTGTTGTTGGATTGAGTTCGCGATGCCGAAGCCCACGATCGCGGCAGCGAGTGCGAGGAAGTGCGCGGAGCGGAACGCACGGCCCGCAGGCACCCCGGGGATCACGCGGGGGAGCGGCACGCCACCAGCCGCGGTGAGCTGGCCCTCGGTGGAGGCACCGAACGGGAGGAGTCCCACATCGCCGGGGGAGGAGCGAATAATGAAGATACCGGGCAGGATCACGAGGAGGGCAAGCACGGCGGCGAGCACGAAGAACCCCACCTGATGCCCCCAGCCCTCCACCACCGCGGGCATCACGAGGCCGGCCGCGATTCCGCCGAAGCCCGCGATGGCGAACACGGCGCCCATCATGGTGCCGCGCCGCTCCTCGAACCAGGTGTTGATGAGGAGGGAGGCGGCCATGGTGGTGACGAGGCCGTAGGTGATGCCGGAGGCGAATCCCGCGAGGTACAGCAACGGCAGGTTGTCCACCACGCCGGAGAGGGCCAGCGTGGCCACCATCCAGATGGCGCCGGCCACGATGGCGGCGCGCACGCCGATCGCCCGGTAGAGGCGCGGGGCCAGCAGGGACATCGCGAACACGCCGGCAAGCGCCTGGAGCGAGGGGTAGAGCATCACCTGGGAGAGTTCCGCGCCGAGGGCGGTGGCAAGCTCGGGAAGCAGGATGGTGATCCCGAAGAAGACGAAGTTGCCGGCCACCATGAGGCAGGCGGCCCCGGCCACCGTTGCCAGGTGCCGGCGGTGCAGCCGTGCCGGCGTGGGGTTCGTCATGTTTCCCTTTCTACCGCATGGCATACCGCGAGTTCGCTAATCTGGACCAATGCCGTCACCCGTCGTCACGATCTTCGAGTCCTTCGGCGCCGGCGCGTCAACAATCGGCCCCGCCGTGGCGGACGCGCTGGGAGTGCCATTCCTCGGACAGCACTTCTCCACGGACGAGCTCATGACGGCCGTGCACACGCAGCGGCCTGCGGACGAGAGTGTGGTGGACCGCCTCCTCGGCCGCCTCGGCAGGGCGGCCGCGCAGGCCGATCTCGGCGTGTTCAGCGGTGCCCGCGAGGAGTACGACGTGGCATGTTCCGTTGCCGAGCTGAAGGCTTCCGTGGCACAGGGCGGGGTGGTCCTCGGCCGCAACGCCACGGTCATCCTCGCCACCACCCCCGGCGCACTGCACGTGCGCCTCGACGGCCCACTGGAGAGACGTGCCGAGCGGGTGGCGAGAGCGCAGGGTGCGGACTTCGCGGAGATGGAGGCTCGCGCGGTGCGTGACGAGTCGCTCCGGGCCGAGATGTCGCTGCGCCTTTTCAACTGGGATCCGCGGAACGTGGACCGCTATGACCTGGTGCTTAACAGCACCACACTCGGCGCCGACCTCGCGGTGGACGTGATCGTGGCGGCCTGGCGCCTCAAGGCGGCCAGGGCCGCACAGGACACCAGCAGCGCCTGAGGCTGCAGCCCGCAATCGCGGGATGGCGCGGTTCCCGCTCGGCAAGCGACCCCGGTACCGCGCACCTACTCTGGACGGGTGACGTACGCCGAGGCAGTGCCGGAGCTCTCGGTCCCGTGGAGGGCCGAGGAGCCTCGCGCGCCCCGCCTCGAGGTGCTGAACGAGGACCTCGCCCACGAGTTGGGCCTCGATCCCGGGTGGCTCCGCTCCCCGGCGGGAATCGACTGGCTCACGGGCAGGGACGCAGGGGCCACCCACGCCCAGGCGTACGCCGGCCACCAGTTCGGGGTGTACGTACCCCGCCTGGGAGACGGGCGCGCGCTCCTGCTCGCCGAGGTCACCGACCGGGCCGGCACTCTCCGGGACATCCACCTGAAGGGCTCGGGCGCCACTCCCTTCGCCCGTGCCGGCGACGGTAGGGCCGCGCTCGGCCCGATGCTGCGGGAGTACCTTGTGGGCGAGTTCCTCCACGCCGTGGGCATCCCCAGCACGCGCGCCCTCGCCGTCCTCACCACGGGGGAAACCGTGTGGCGCGAGAACGGCCCCGAGCGGGGCGCCACCCTCGTGCGCGTGGCCCGTGGTCTTGTGCGGGTGGGCACCTTCCAGTACGCCGCCACCCTGGACGGAGACGTCCTCCGGCGGCTCGCCGACTACGCCATCTCTCGCCACTATCCGGAGTGCGCGGACGAGGATGAGCCCTACCTCGCCCTGTACCGGAGGGTGTGTGGAGCGCAGGCGGCGCTCGTGGCGGACTGGATGGCGGTCGGCTTCGTGCA
>JAAZBW010000314.1 GCA_012513625.1 Actinomycetales bacterium
CCCGCCACGTGTTGGTGCCGCTCACGAGCGTCATCGGGTCGAAGGGCGCGGCCGAGTGGCGTGGGCCGCCGGGTCCCGCCACCTCCAGGGCGGAGAGATCCGGGAGTCCGAGGTCCACCTGCTGGCTGATCGTGCCGGAGAACGCTACCGGCTCGGCGGTGGCGAGGTCCTCGAGGAGCTCCTCAGCAGTCTTGTCTGGCAGGGACGGATCGGCGTTCGCGACGGCAGAAACGGCGACGGGCGCCCCGAGCGCGAGCGCAAGTGCGGCAGTGGGGGCGATCCAGCGGAGGCGAGTGGTGGTGGCCATGACTCCACGGTACGTCCCGAAAGGCGCATCGGCATGGGGGCTAGCCCCACCTTTTTGGTGAGCGGGCCCCACCCCATGCCGGCACCGCCTCCGCGCGGCATCAGCGCCCCGCGAGCCGCCGTAGCAGGGCACCGAGTCCGTTCGGGCACCGGGCGTCCTCCCTACCGGAGGTTCGGACCACAGGTGTCAGAGGCGTGGCAACCCGGTGCCCTGCCGCGCGGATGCGCCGGACGAGCCCGTGGTCCTCCCCATGCTCGACGGGTTCGAACCCGCCCACCTCGAGGTAGGCGTCCAGCCGCAGCACCAGGTTCGCGCCGTACACGTGATCGTGTGAGTCACCGTGGATTCCGCGGGCAATGATCTGCCCATACTCCGCGCGTGCCGCGGCCGGCGCGGCCCAGTCCCACACCTCCACCATCCCGGCAGCCCCCGCCGCGTCCTCCCGCACGGTGGCGCCGTGCATCCCCGTGAACCAGTCCGGCGGGACCAGCGAGTCCGCGTCCGTATTGAACACCCAGGTCCGGGTGGGCCGGAACGGTCCCGCTGCCATCGCAGCGGCCACCGCCCTCCGACGCACCTCTGCGATCGTGCGCGAGACGTGGTCCTCAACCACCGCTCCGCTCACCGCCGCGCCGTCCAACCGCTGCCGTGCTACCCGCGCCGTCTCGTCACCGCACGCGTGCGCCACGACGGCGACCCCCGCGTGCCCCAGAAGTCCCACCCTCCGGGCCTCCTCGGCTGCCGCCAGGACAGAATCGAGGCAATCGCCAATGGTCTCCTCCTCGTCCTGCGCCGGGATCGCCACCACCACGTCGATCGCCCAGGTCACGGCGTCACAGTGCCGTCGTGGTGGAGTTGGCCGAGGAAGAGCGAGTCTCCGTCGGCGTTCTGCTGTGACACGTAGAGGAAGAGGTCATCAATCGCCCGGGTGAGGTCCTCATCGAAGGCGAGACCCGCCGGGCCCGCGACGCTCCGGGCATCCGCGAGCAGCCGGCGGACGGCTGCGGCGACGCCCGCGCGCACGATCGTGGCGAGCGGCCGCGGCTCTGCCGGACGCGCCTCGAGGGCGGAGCCCGCCTGCCGGATCAGTGCGACGGCCGACGCGAGCTCGGTCCGGGCGCGGCCGATGCGCACTGCCTTCGCCTCCCCGGTGATCGGGATCCCCGCGAGGAGGTCGAGCACCCGGGCTGCGCCCCCCGCCCAGACGGCCGCCACACCCACACCGCCGGGAAAGAACCCCCAACGGGCGAGGTAGAAGTTCTCCTCGCCCACCTGATGTGCCTCCACGCGGCGGTCGAG
>JAAZBW010000315.1 GCA_012513625.1 Actinomycetales bacterium
CTCCACGGTCCAGCTGAGGCCGGAGAAGTACACGGGTCGGGTGGGTCCCCACGGAGCAAGCGGCGTGGTGCCGTGATTGGTGATCTCCACCTCGAACCGCATCTTCACCTCGTCGCCGAGCAGGCCCGGCTCCAGATATGCGTCCTCGAGGAGCAGTGAGATCCCGCCCGCCCGGTAGGCCTCCCCGGCGGCCACCTCGTCCAGCTCTGCCATGGCGGGGGTGAGCGGGGCGGGGCCGGAGATCCAGGCGGCGATCGAGTACAGCACGAAGGCCACGCCGGCCACGATGAACGTGATGGCCGTCTTCGTGAACTTCTTCGTCTCGTCCTCGGTGTATTTCAGTGCCGCGGCCGCCTCCGAGAGGGAGGGCAGGGAGCGCGGCGAACTCATGGCGCGAGTGTAGCGAGCGTGACGCTGCCCCTGCCGCTTCGCGATAGCGTGGGGCAGCGAAAGGAGTCCCCATGAGAGCATCTGCAGCGGACCAGCGTTCCCTGCTCGAGGTGCAGGCGCTGGACACCCAGCTCGCCCGCATCACGCACGAGCGCCGGACCCTGCCGGTCCTGACCACCCTCACGGACCTGGAGGAGCATCGCCGGAGCCTCGATTCCGAGCGGATCCGATTTGCCGCCCGGCTGGGCGACGAGAACCGGGAGCTGCGACGCGTCGAGATGGATGTGGAGCAGGTCCGGGCCCGTTCGGTCCGTCACCAGGGCCGGCTCGCGGCCGGGATCCCCGCGCGGGAGGCCCAGGCACTCCAGGCGGAGGTGGAGCACCTCGCGGGCCGGGCACGCGTGCTGGAGGACGAACAGCTCGAGGTGATGGAGCGCGTGGAGACCACGGAGGACGAACTCTCCAAGGTCACCCAGGCGCTCGAGTCCCTCGGTGGCCGTATGGCAGAGGCCGAAGCCCTGCGGGATGGAGAGTTCGCGCGCCTGGACGCCGATTCCGCCCGTCTCATGGAGCGCCGGGACGCCATCGTGTCCAGGCTTCCGGAGGCCCTCGTGTCCCTCTACCAGCGCGTCCGCGAGCAGACCGGGCTCGGCGCCGTGGAACTGCACGGGCAGCGTACCGAGCCCCTCGAACTCAACCTGCCGCTCTACGAGGTGGCCGCAATCCGCTCCGCAGCGGATGACCAGGTCATGGTCTCGGAGGAGTACGGCTACATCATCGTGCGCCTGTGACCCACTTCCTCGTCAACACCGACGGCGGCTCCCGCGGCAACCCCGGCCCCGCCGGCTTCGGCTTCGTGGTCACCGACGATCGGGGAGGCGTGCTCCTCGAGCGCGCCGGTTTCCTCGGCCGGGCAACCAACAATGTGGCCGAGTACATGGCCGTGGTGGTGGCCCTCGAGGAGATCGCCGCCGCGGACCCGTCCGCACGCGTCACCGTGCGCGCCGATTCCAAGCTCGTGGTGGAGCAGCTCTCCGGCCGCTGGAAGATCAAGAACGCGGAACTACAGCAGCTCGCCCTGCGCGCCAAGCGGGCGATACCCCCCGCACAGGTGCGCTACTCGTGGGTTCCCCGCGCAGAGAACGCCGCGGCGGACGCGCTCGCCAACCGGGCCATGGACACCTCGGCGGGCGTCACGCGGGGCCGCCTGCCGTCCTCGTCCGACGACGACGCCCACCGCTCGCCTGACGGCGCCACCCAACCCTCGTCCGGCGCCACCCACCCTTCGTCCGACGGCGATGCTCACCCCTCGTCCGGCGACATTACCTCTCCCCGTGGTGACGCCGAGCTGGGAGGCGAACCCGCTGTCGTCGGGGAATCGGACGGGAGACGGGGGGTGGAGGAGTCCGGTGAGGATCACCCACACCGCACCCCTGAC
>JAAZBW010000316.1 GCA_012513625.1 Actinomycetales bacterium
GACCTCAAGAACGAGCTCGTGGACCCGGACGATTTCGCGCGCACCGTGAACGAGGCGAACCCCGTGGAGGTGGCCGTCCGGGATGCGTACCGCATCTACCAGCGTCGCCTGAAGGAGGCCCACGCCCTCGATTTCGATGATCTCATCATGACTACGGTCAACCTCCTCCAGGCCTTCCCGGCCGTGGCCGAGCACTATCACCGCCGCTTCCGCCACGTGCTCGTGGACGAGTACCAGGACACGAACCACGCCCAGTACCAGCTCGTGAAGGAGCTCGTGGGCAGCGGGGATGACGGCGTGGAGCCCGCCGAACTTACTGTGGTGGGCGATTCGGACCAGTCGATCTACGCGTTCCGCGGCGCCACCATCCGGAACATCGAGGAGTTCGAGGAGGACTACCGGGACGCCACCACGATCCTGCTGGAGCAGAACTACCGCTCCACCCAGAACATCCTTTCCGCCGCGAACGCCGTGATCTCGAAGAACGACGGGCGCCGGAAGAAGAACCTGTGGACCGACTCCGGCACGGGCGCGAAGGTCACGGGCTACGTGGCGGACTCGGAGCATGACGAGGCCCGCTTCATCGCCGAGGAGATCGACAAGCTCGGAGATTCGCATGGCGTGAAGCCCGCGGACGTGGCGGTCTTCTACCGCACGAACGCCCAGTCCCGCGCACTGGAGGAGGTGTTCATCCGCGCAGGCCAGCCGTACAAGGTGGTGGGCGGCACCCGCTTCTACGAGCGGCGCGAGATCAAGGACGCGATCGCCTACCTGCGGGCTATCGACAACCCGGATGACACGGTGAACCTCCGCCGTATCCTCAACGTCCCCAAGCGCGGGATCGGGGACCGCTCGGAGGCCATGGTGGCCGTGCACGCCGAGCGGGAGGGCAAGAGCTTCGGTGAGGCGCTCGCGGACTCTGCCACGGAGGCGGGGATCTTCGGCCTCGCGGGCCGCGCCCAGCGGCTCGTCTCCGAGTTCCACCAGCTGATGGTGGGTCTGCGCGAGTTCGCCGCCACCGCCTCGCCCGCAGAGATCCTGGACGCCGCCCTCGACCGCTCCGGCTATCTGGCCGAGCTGCGCGCCTCCGAGGACCCGCAGGACGCCACCCGGGTGGAGAACCTCGCGGAGCTGCACGCCGTGGCCGCCGAGTTCGCCGAGTCGGAGCCGGAGGGCACGCTCGGGGACTTCCTGGAGCGCGTTGCCCTCGTGGCCGATTCCGACCAGATCCCGGAGGCAGGGGAGGGCGGCGGCCAGATCACCCTCATGACCGTCCACACCGCGAAGGGCCTCGAGTTCCCCGTGGTGTTCGTGACCGGCATGGAGGACGGCACGTTCCCGCACGCCCGCTCCCTCACCGACGATTCCGAGCTCGCCGAGGAGCGCCGCCTCGCCTACGTGGCCCTCACCCGGGCACGGGAGCGGCTCTACGTCTCCCGCGCCGCGGTGCGCACCTCGTGGGGCAGCCCCCAGCAGCTGCCCGCCTCCCGCTTCCTCTCCGATATCCCCGATGAGGTGATGGACTGGCGCCGCATCGCCTCCGCCATGGACTCGATCCGGGAGGAGGGCGGCGGCTACGGATCCGGCGGATACGGCTCGGGAGGTTGGGGCCGCGGGGGCTTCCGTGGCGGCTCGGGCGCGTCTTCCGGCGGGGTCACGACGACGCGGGGGGCGAAGCGCCCGTCCGGTTCCCGGCCCGGAAGGAGCACGCGGGGGAGTGGCGAGCAGACGCCGTCGTTCGGCTCGGGTACCCCGCGCCCGGACGTGCCGAACCTGGCCGTGGGCGACCGGGTCACGCACGATTCGTACGGGCTCGGCACCGTGGTGGCGCTCGAGGGATCGGGTTCCTCCGCGGTGGCGCGGATCGATTTTGGGAGCACCGGTACCAAGCGGCTGCTGCTGCGTTACACGCCGGTCGAGAAGCTGTAGGCCCGTTACCGGGCCGGAAGGAGGAGGCGTGTACGTTCCGAATTCGTACCACTTCCCGGAGGAGTACTACCGGGAGTTCGTCCACCGGCAGGTGGGCGCGCACTTCGTGACCCACGATCCGGAATTCGGGCTCGTGTCCACCCTCCTGCCCATCGTGTGGGAGGAGGACCGGATCCTCATCCACATGGCGGCGGACAACCCGCAGGCGCAACACGCGCGGGATGGCCAGGAGGCGCTGCTGATCGTGCAGGGCCCGCAGGCGTACATCTCGCCCCGCTACGAGGCGGTCCGGGAGATCACCCGGCCCATGGTGCCCACGTGGAACTACACGCAGGTGCAGCTACGCGGCACGATCGCCGTGCGCAACGACGAGGCGTTCCTCCTGCGCGCGATGGGCAAGCTCACGAACCAGGAGGAGAATAAGCGCGAGGACCCGTGGCGCGTGCACGAACTCCCGATCAGCCATCTCCACGGGGCCATGCCACGGATCGTGGGGATCGAAGTCACGGTCACGAGTGTGGCGGGAAAGGCGAAGCTGTCCCAGAACCATTCGGCGGAGAACCGCCGCGGCCAGGTGGCCGGGCTCCGCGCCTCCGGGGACGCGCAGGCGGCCGCGGTCGCCGACGCCATGGAGGAGGCCCTCGAAAACGCCCCCACCCTCGCGGACTACCTGAAACAAGCCGGCGAGTAACGTCAGAAGTCTCCTCCGGGTCTGGCTCGGGTTTCCGCTCCGGGGCGAGGGCGAAGAGCAGGAGGGCCACCCCGGCGGCGGCGAGTGCCGCCAC
>JAAZBW010000317.1 GCA_012513625.1 Actinomycetales bacterium
CGACGGGCTCGAGGTCTGCCGCCGCATCCAGGCGGAGCGCGAGATGCCGGTCCTGATGCTCACCGCCCGGGATGATGAGACGGACATCCTCGTGGGCCTCGGCGTGGGCGCGGACGACTACATGACCAAACCGTTCTCCATGCGGGAGCTGGTGGCGCGCCTGAAGGCACTCCTGCGGCGCGTGGAGCGCGCCGAGCGGATCAGTGGCACTCCCGAGGAGGGCCCGCTCGTGTTCGGTGACATCGATGTGGACCGTGCCGGGCGCCGCGTGCGGCGCGCGGGCGAGGAGGTCCACCTGACCCCCACGGAGTTCGACCTGCTCGTGTGCCTGGTCCAGAACGAGGGGAAGGTCCTCTCCCGCGAGGCCCTCCTCGAGGAGGTGTGGGACTGGGTGGATGCTTCCGGCACCCGCACGGTTGACTCCCATATCAAGGCGCTGCGCCGCAAGCTGGGAGCGGACGTGGTCCGTACGGTCCACGGCGTGGGTTACGCGTTCGACGCTCCCGCCGCCTGACGATGGGGGGCCGCTTCTCCTCGATCGTCTGGAGGATCGTGACCCTCGTGGGCGCCTCCGCCACCTTCACCGCCATCGTGGTGTGGCTCGGCACCCGCCAGGGGGTCTCCCCCGCCTACACCCTCCCGTTCGCAATCACGGCAACGGTGCTGGTGGCATGGGCGATTGCCCACGCCACGGTGGAACCGCTCCGGCAGGCCACCCGCGCGGCCCGGTCCATGGCGCAGGGCGACTACTCCGTGCGTGTGGAGTACCTGACCCGAGACGAGGTGGGCCAGCTCGCCCACGCCTTCAATCGGATGGCACAGGACCTCGCGGAGGTGGACCGGCTCCACCGGGAGCTCGTGGCCAACCTTTCCCACGAACTGCGCACCCCCGTGGCCGCGCTCCGCTCCCGGCTCGAGAACATGGCCGACGGTGTGGAGGAGCCCACCCCCGAGAACCTGGAGGCCGCCGTGGTTCAGGCGGAGCGGCTCACCGAGATGCTCGGCTACCTCCTCGACCTGTCCCGCGTGGAATCGGGAACCGCGGGGCTCGAGCCCACCGAGATCGCGGTGGCGGACCTGCTCGACGAGTCACTCGAGCTGGTCCGCCTCGCGTCCGAGAAACGGGGTGCGAAGATCCATTTCTCCTCCCGGATCGACCCTGCGGACCAGACGTTCATCGGCGACCGCACCCGGTTGCGGCAGGTCCTCACCAATCTCCTCGACAACGCCACTCGGCACGCTCCACCGGACACCACGGTCACGGTGGAGGCCACGCGGGTGCGCCAGTCCCTTCGCATCGACGTGATCGACGCGGGTCCCGGCGTGGCGGCCGAGGACCGGGAGCGGATCTTCGGCCGCTTCCAACGCGGCGATGGCGCCGCGGCCGTGGGTGGCGGCTCCGGTATCGGCCTCGCGATCGCCCGCTGGGCAGTTTCCCTCCACGGCGGGACCATCCGCGTGGTGGACTCCGACGTGGGGGCCCGATTCCGGATCATGCTGCCGCTCGCCGGACTGGGCCGGGAACGGCGTGGCGCCATCCGGGACCAAGGTCCCAATTGACCTCCATGAGGGACCCCAGCCACCAGCCCTTGACCCGCCATTGTGGATCGGTCCTGATGCCCCCCGGAAAATGGGTACTCCCGTGCGTGGTGAACCTTCGGAAGGCGCCAGCGGGGAAGTGAGGGCATAGGCTTGAGCCGCCCCCTAATCCCTTCCGCGATGGAGTGAAGCACGTGTCCGACGACGCGCACCGTGACGAGATTGATTTCGGCGCCAACGAGTGGCTGATCGAGGAAATGTACGAGAAGTACCTCGCCGACCCGGCGAGCGTGGAACCCGGATGGCGGGACTTCTTCGCGAACTACGACGTGGACGAGCAGAGCGCCGCCGAGGCCGCGTCCGCGCCGACCACGCAGGCAGAACCTGCCCCACCCGCCGCGCCGACCACGCAGGCAGAACCAGCCACCCGCGCGGCCCCCGCCGCCCCGCCCCAGCCGCCCAGCGCACCCCGCTCTGGGCCCGCCGCCCCGCCCCAGCCCACGCGGCCGAGCGGTGGGGAGGTGCCGGTGGCGCCGTCGTCGGACATGGCACCCACACCGCGGGCCGAGCGGCGCGGCACAGCCGTCCCGGCCACGCGCGAACCCTCCCGCGTGGACCCGCGCAGGTCAGCGCCGGAACTCGCCTCCTTCAGTGGCGGCGCGCTCCCCGAGCCGGTGGCACAGCCGGCCACCACGCCCTACGCTGCGGCGCTCGCCGCGAAGCGGGGCGAGGTTCCCACGGGCGAGGACGAGGTGGAGCGGCTGCGCGGCGTGGCCCAGCGCACCGCCAAGAACATGGACGATTCGCTCACGATCCCCGTGGCCACCTCGGTGCGATCGGTCCCGGCGAAGGTCCTCATCGAGAACCGCATCCTCATCAACGACCACCTCTCTCGCACGCGCGGCGGGAAGATCTCCTTCACCCACCTGATCGGCTACGCCATCGTGGAGGCGCTGGGGCAGGTGCCGGACATGAACCTTGCATACGGGGAGACCGAGGACGGGAAGCCGGCCCTCGTCCGCCCGGCGCACGTGAACCTCGGCATCGCGATCGACCTGCCCCGGCCGGACGGCACGCGCAGCCTCGTGGTTCCGTCCATCAAGAAGTCGGACACGATGGACTTCGGTCAGTACTGGGCCGCGTACGAGGACCTCGTGAAGCGCGCACGCGTGGGTAAGCTCGGCGTGGACGATTACGTGGGCACCACCATCACCCTCACGAACCCGGGCGGGATAGGCACGGTCCACTCGATCCCCCGCGTCATGCGCGGGCAGGGCACCATCATCGGTGTGGGTGCGCTCGACTACCCGGCGGAGTACCAGGGCGCCAGCGATGACACGATGGCGCGCGCCGCCGTCTCCAAGGTGCTCACGCTCACCTCCACGTACGACCACCGGATCATCCAGGGTGCCGCCTCGGGCGAGTTTCTGCGGGCCATGCACCAGAAGCTCATTGGTGAGGACGGCTTCTACGAGCGGATCTTCGCCTCGCTCCGGGTGCCGGTGGCGCCCGCGCGCTGGCAGCGGGACGTGGAGTTCGATCCTGACCGCGCGCTCAGCAAGTCCGCCCGGATCGCGGAGATGATCCACGCGTTCCGCTCCCGCGGCCACCTCCAGGCGGACGTGGATCCGCTCGCCTACCGCCAGCACCGCTACGCGGACCTGGACTTCACCAACCACGGACTCACCATCTGGGACCTGGACCGCCAGTTCCCCACCGGAGGTTTCGCGGGCACGGAGACTCTCGCTCTGCGGGAGATCCTCACCCAGCTGCGGGACGCCTACTGCCGCACCACCGGAATCGAGTACATGCACCTGCAGGACCCGGCCCAGCGCCGTTGGATGCAGGAACGCCTCGAACGCCCGTTCGTGAAGATGGGCGGAGAGGAGCAGCTCCAGGTGCTCCACAAGCTGGGTGCCGCGGAGGCGTTCGAAACCTTCCTGCAGACCAAGTTCGTGGGCCAGAAGCGCTTCTCACTCGAGGGCGGCGAATCACTGATCCCGCTGCTGGACGTGATCCTGCAGGGCGCGAGCTCGGACGGTATGGACGGGGTGGCCATCGGCATGGCACACCGCGGCCGCCTCAATGTGCTCACCAACATCGCCGGCAAGTCCTACGCGCAGGTGTTCAACGAGTTCGAGGGCAATGACCCGCGCTCCACCGAGGGCTCGGGCGACGTGAAGTACCACCTCGGCACGGACGGCCGGTACACCTCGCCCACGGGCGAGACCACGGAGGTCTACCTCGCCGCCAACCCCTCCCACCTCGAGGCCGTCAACGGCGTGCTTGAGGGGATCGTGCGCGCGAAGCAGGACCGGATCGACCTACGGGAGAAGGGCTACACGGTCCTCCCGATCCTCATCCACGGAGACGCGGCATTCGCGGGGCAGGGTGTGGTCACAGAGACCCTCAACATGTCCCAGCTACGCGGCTACCGCGTGGGCGGCACCGTGCACGTGATCGTGAACAACCAGATCGGCTTCACCACGGGCCCGGCCTCCTCACGCTCCTCGCAGTACGCCACGGACATCGTGAAGGGCCTGCAGATCCCGGTCATCCACGTCAATGGCGACGATCCGGAGGCGGTGGCCCGCGCGGCCAAGCTCGCGTTCGAGTACCGTCAGGAGTTCCGCAAGGACGTGGTGATCGACATGGTCTGCTACCGGCGCAGGGGCCACAACGAGGGAGATGACCCCTCGATGACCCAGCCGGTGATGTACGGCCTCATCGATGCGAAGCGCACCACCCGCCAGCTGTACACGGAGGCGCTCGTGGGACGTGGGGACATCACCAAGGAGCAGGCGGAGGAGGCCCTCGAGGCGTTCCGCAAGCAACTCGAGACCGCGTTCTCGGACGAGGACCGCGCACTCCCCCAACCGGAGAACGCGGAGACCGTGGCCGGCCTCGAGGTCCCGGCCTCGCAGCAGGAGGACGCCGGAGTGCTCCTCGGCTGGCAGAGCGCCGTGGACGCCGGTGCGATCGCCCGGGTGGGAGAGGCCTACGCGCACGCCCCCGAGGGTTTCAACGTGCACCCCAAGCTGGACCAGCTGTGCGAGCGCCGCTCCAAGATGTCCCGCGAGGGCGGGATCGACTGGGGATTCGGCGAGATCCTCGCTTTCGGCACTCTGCTCATGGACGGTGTGCCGGTGCGCGTGGCCGGGCAGGACACCCGGCGCGGCACGTTCGTGCAGCGGCACGCAACGTTCCACGATGTCACGAACGGGGCCGAATGGACCCCGCTGCGCTACCTCACCGAGGACCAGGCAAAGTTCCATATCTATGATTCGCCGCTCTCCGAGTACGCCGCCCTCGCCTTCGAGTACGGCTACTCCGTGGAGCGCCCGGACTCGCTCGTGGTCTGGGAGGCGCAGTTCGGCGACTTTGTGAACGGCGCGCAGACGGTGATCGACGAGTTCATCTCCTCTGCCGAGCAGAAGTGGGGCCAGCGTTCCTCGCTCGTCATGCTCCTGCCGCACGGCTACGAGGGCCAGGGCCCGGACCACTCCTCCGGCCGCATCG
>JAAZBW010000318.1 GCA_012513625.1 Actinomycetales bacterium
ACGGGTGGAAGCGGGGGCCGGGTGTTAGGAGTGGTCCGCGACAGCCTCATTGTCATAGGTGGCGCCCGGTGCCTTCCGGAGGGCCACGTAGCCGGCGAGTCCCCACAGGAGGACGATCGCAACGGCGCCGGCTGTGATGCCGGTGATGATCGCAGCCGTCTCGCCGAGCACCGCTCCGAATACCAGTGCAACCCCGCCCACCATGGTGAGCGCCAGGAGCGCCAGGCCGATCTGGGCAAGGCGATTTCCGAGCGTGACGAGCACGTCCTTCCGCCGGGTGCGGAAGAGGATGCGATGCATCATCACGGGAGAGAGTACGAAGAAGACGGAGACCACCGAGCTGGAGAACGTGACCAGGTAGAGCATCCGGAGCTCCGGTCCGAGTTCGGTGAAGCCGCTCTGGAACGGCAGCACGAGGAGGAAACCTCCGAGCATCTGGATGCCCGTCTGCGTGACGCGGAGTTCCTGGAGGAGTTCCCCCCAATTGCGGTCCAGCCTCTCGGCGTCTGACTCGGAGCGGTCCGGATCGGCGACTACGGCATGGCGGGGATCGTCCTGCGGGATATCGGGTCTTTCCTCCGGCACGGCCACCGCCTCCCTTCGTGCGCCCACACTACGCGGGGGCGCACGCCCGCGCGCGCTGACCCGAGTAGTTCACGCCCAGCGGGCGGGAGCGGAGAAGCAGCAGGCCCTCTGACCGCGTTTCCGCTGGTCAGAGGGCCTGCCTCTGTGTCGGGGTGGCGGGATTCGAACCCACGACCTCTTCGTCCCGAACGAAGCGCGCTACCAAGCTGCGCCACACCCCGTCGGCCCGCCAACTATATCCGAGGTTGCGGCTACCTCAGAAATCCCCGGGGTGTGCGAACCGCAACACACTGGCCGTGGGAGGGCATGCCAGCCTGATCGGTGCGTATGGCGAGGTCCCCAGGCCGGAGGAGATGTTGACCCACATGGGGATGCGGCCGTCGTCGGG
This sequence comes from Actinomycetales bacterium, assembly GCA_012513625.1. Taxonomy (GTDB): domain Bacteria; phylum Actinomycetota; class Actinomycetes; order Actinomycetales; family Actinomycetaceae; genus JAAZBW01. The sequence goes on from JAAZBW010000318.1 coordinate 974, forward strand.
AAGCTCTGACGGTACCGGCGCAAACGGGGGACGGGGGGTGAGGGCGAGCCCGTCCGGACGGAGGCCGGGCCAGCCCTGGAGGCCGGAGGCGCGCCACGTGGGGATGTCCGAGTTGGTGACGAGCGCGCCGCGGCCGGGAACGCAGACCTGCCCGCCGTGGGTGTGCCCGAACAGGGAGACGGCGCAGCCCTCCTCCCGGAAGGCGTCGAGCACGCGGGAGTAGGGCGCGTGGGCCACCCCGATGTGCAGGTCTCCGCGCACGCCCTCATCGGGAGGGATGGAATCGAAGCCCACGTGGGGGTCGTCCACGCCCACGAAGCTCATCGTCATCCCGTTGACCCTGAGGGTCCCGCGCGCGTTGCGCAGATCGAGCCAGCCGCGATTCCGGAGGGCGGCGGCGAATGCCTCGGCGGGGAGGCGGCGCACGTTGGAAGAACTGCCGGAGGAGGAGCGCCACAGGTAGGAGAGTGGGTTCCTCATGCGGGGTCCCACGTAGTCGTTCGAGCCGAACACGAACACGCCGGGTAGGTCGAGGAGGCCGTCCAGGGCGTCCAGGAGAGCGGGCATGCCCTCGGGGGAGGAGATGCCGTCACCAGTGAAGACGACGAGGTCCGGCTGTACCCGCTGTGCGAGCGAGCGGACGAAGCGGCGCCGCGCATGCAGCCGCGGCAGGAGGTGGGTGTCCGAGAGGTGCAGCACCGTGAACCCGGCTGGGGCCGGGTGGGGCCGCACCTCGCCCACGTGGAGCCGGTGGAACCACGCCGCCTCGGCAAGCGACCAGGCGAGGACCCCGGCACCCACCGCCACGGGAGCGGCGAGGAGGGTCAGGGCGGTTCCTTTGGGGGAGGGGACCCGTTCGCTCACGGGTGGACCGGCTTGAGGCGGCCGGATCCCACGCCGCGGCTAATCGTCATCGCCGCCGCGGTCACCCTCCGGTGGAGGGCCACCCCCCTCGCCGCCTCCGCCGCCGTTCTCTCCGCCGCCCCCGTCCGGGCCGGGCTCCGGCTCGGGCTCCGGAACGGGTGCAGGCTCAGGGCCCTGCGAGAGCGTGAGCGTGATCGAGGAGTCCTTCACGGCCCTGCCCGTGGGGTTCTGGGCCGCCACCCCGCCCACGGCCACGGACGAGTAGGTCCGGCTGGTGGAGACCACCACGGTGAATCCGGCGTCCTCGAGGATCTGGCGCGCGTTGTCCGCGGAGCGGCCCACCACGTAGGGCACGTCGATCTTCTCGCCCTCGATGGTGATCTGGCTCGGACGGTTGAAGCCGAGGGCCTCCTGGCCCTCCAGCGCACGCTCCATGAAGGTGCGCCACGTGGGAGCCGAGATGAGGCCACCGTAGATCTGGCGGTGATAGCGCCCGTTGACCGTGGTGTTGAACATCGAGATCTCACCCTCGGCGTGCCCCATCCAGACGGAGGCGGCCAACTGCGGGGTGTAGCCCACGAACCAGGCTGCCGTGTCCAGGTTGGAGGTACCCGTCTTTCCGGCGGTGGGACGCCCGGGGATTCCGGCGCGAGATCCCGTACCACCCTGCTGGGTGACCCCCTGCAGAGCGTAGGTGGTGCCGCGGGCCACCTCCTCCGCGATGGCCTCCGTGCACGCGCTGGGCGGCACGTCGAACACGGTGCCCTCGCGGTTGGTGATGCCGGTGATCGCTACCGGATCGCATGCCACGCCGTTGTTGGCGAGCGTGGCGAACGAGTTGGCCATGCTGAGGGGCGTGTTGTTGTTGGAGCCGAGGACGGCCGCAGGGTTGAACTCGAGCGGGGCCCCGTCTCCGCGCTCCACACCCATTGCCGCGGCCACTCCCGTGATGGAGCACATGTCCATCTGGTTCGCCATCCACACGAACGGCAGGTTGATGGAGAGCTTGGTGGCCTCCATGACCGAGATGTCGGGGTTGCGGTAGGTGCCCTCGATGTTCGCAGGGGTGTACTCGGCACGGTATTCGGGGCCGCAGGAGATGTTCCACGAGTTCGCGGGGTACTCGCGGATCTGGGCCGGCACGCGCTGCTCGAGGGCGTGGTTCGTGCGCAGCCACTCCACGAGCGTGAACACCTTGAAGGTGGAGCCGGTGAGGAACCCGAGTCCGCCGCCGTGGGACTGACTCACGTTGAAGTTCACCTGCGTCTGCTCCGGGTCCTCCTCGGAGGGGCTCTTGCCGTAGTTCGTGTTCTGCACCATGGCCTTGATGTGGCCGGTGCCCGGCTCCACGGCCGAGAGGGCCATGTTGACGCCGGAGGGGTCATTCACGGGAACGTTGGAGACCACGGACTCGTACGCGATCTGCTGCAGGTACGGGTCCAGGGTGGTCTGCACCTGGAGGCCGCCGAGGAGGAGGCTCTGGCGCCGCTCGCCCGCCGTGGTTCCGAGGAAGTCATTGAACGCCGGGTTCTGGTAGAGCTCCTGGACCACGTACTGGCAGTAGTAGGCGGAGATTCCAGCCACATCGCAGCCGATGCGCATGGTCTGGCTGTTGGCCACCAGCTGCTCCACGGGGATCGCCTCGGCCTCGTCGAACTGGGCCTGATCGATGTAGTTCTCCCGCAGCATCCAGCGGAGCACCTCCATCTGGCGTGCCCGCGCGCGTTCCGGGTTGCTGATCGGATCGTGGTTGTTGGGGGACTGCGGAATGCCGGCAAGGAGAGCGGCCTCCGCCACGGTGAGGTCGGACGCGGAGTGCCCGAAGTAGTGCTGGGCCGCGGCCTCCACGCCGTA
>JAAZBW010000319.1 GCA_012513625.1 Actinomycetales bacterium
GAGGAGGTGACCACGCGGCCGCCCTCCTCGAAGGTGAGCCCCCACTCGTCCGCGGCGAAGCGTGCCGTGAGCGAACCGGCGGTGAGGTGGCGCTCGCCGATCTGGGGAACCACGCCGTCGCCGGTGAGGGTGAACGCGGGCGGGCGGTCCACGCCGCCGCGGTGGTGCGAGACGGTCACGCCGATCACGCCCTCGGCCACGGCACGCAGCAGCACGCGGAGGACGGGCCGGTTGAGGGTGTCCCCGCGGCCCTCGATCCGCTTGGTGGAAACGAGGGCGGCGAGACCGCCCTCCTCCTCTCGGACGTCCACGATGTGGAGGCCGCGGAGGAGGGAGAAGCCGGGACGGACGGCCCAGTAGCCGGCGGTGAACTTCACGGGGCATGCGCCTTTCTGGAGCTGCGGGACGGGTGCCCGCGGATTACCGCGGACGGGACGGGTGCCCACGGACCTGCCGCGGGCGGGACGGGTGCCCGCGGACCTGCCACGGGCACGGACCTACTTCACGGACCCCGCTGTGACGCCGCGGGTGAGGGTGCGCTGGAAGATGAGGAAGAAGATGATCGCGGGCAGCAGGGAGATGAGGGCGCCCGCGTTGGTGGTGGGCACATCCATGAGGCGGTCTCCCTGGAGGGCGGCGAGCGCCACGGGGATCGTCTGCGTGGAGTTCTCGATCAGCATCACGAGCGGGATGTAGAACTCGTTCCACGTCCAGATGAAGAAGAAGATCATCAGCACGCTCATGGTGGGCCGCACGATCGGGAACACCACGCGCCAGAGGATGGTCCAACGGCCCGCGCCATCGATGCGGGCCGCCTCGATGAGGGCGGGAGGGAACGTGGACATCACCGAGGAGAGCAGGTAGGTGCCGAACGCCGACTGGATCACGACGAAGATGATCACCACGCTCCAGATCGAGTTGTAGAGCCCCACCTCCTTGGCGCCGAAGTACAGCGGGTAGAGGAGCGCCTCCTGCGGGATCATGTTGGCGAGCAGGAACAGGCCCACGATCCACACGCGTCCGCGTACCCGGCCGATGCCGAGCGCATACGCATTCAGCAGCGATACCAGCGTGGCGAGCACGGCCACCGAGCCGGAGATGATGAGGGAGTTCATCAGCTTCTCCGGGTAGTTGACCCGGTTCCAGAAGTTGACGAGGCCATCGATGTAGAACGCCTGCGGGATCGCGAGCGGGCCGTTGTTCGAGTAGTCCACGGGGGACTTGAACGAGTTCAACAGCATGATCACGAACGGGGCGAGCATGGCGATCGCGCCGATCGTGACCACCGTGAGGATGATCCAGCGGGAGGCGCCGCGGTGGTAGCGGTCGCGGCGGCGCCCCGGGCGGCCCGCGCCGCCTGTCGCTGCCGCGGAGCCGGCGAGGGAGCCCGAGGCCGAGGCTGCCACCGCCGTCGTCGCCGATGTGGCGGCCGGTGGGGCGAGCGGAGGGACCGGGGTTCCCGGCGGGGTGGCTGCTGCGCTCATAGCCCTGCCGCCTCCTTCCGCTCGCTGCGGGCCTGGAGGGCCATGAACACGAAGGTCACGAGCACCACCACCACGGTCAGCACCGTGGCGATCGTGGCGCCGTAGCCCACCTGGGACTTGGGGAAGAAGTTCTGGTAAGCGAAGTAGGAGGGCACGTTGGTGGAGTTCTCCGGGCCACCCTTGGTGAGCACATAGATGGGGCCGAACACCTTGAGCGCGGCGATCGTGCAGGTGAGGGTCACCACGAACGTTTCCGGCTTGATCTGGGGGATGGTGATGGCGCGGAAGCGCGCCCACCAGCCGGCGCCGTCCAGCTCGGCGGCCTCGTAGAGCTCCGGATCCACGCGCTGCAGCGCGGACATGAAGATCACCACCGGGTAACCCACCTGGACCCACACCATCACGGCCATCACCGTGGGCAGGGCCGTGTCCGTGGAGCCGAGCCAGTTGAGCGCGAGGGCGTCGAGGCCAATGCTGCGCAGGATCGAGTTGAGGGCACCCGTCTGGGGGTTGAGGATCCAGCTCCACAGGATGCCCACCACCACCACCGGCAGGATCTGGGGCAGGTAGTACATGGCACGCAGGGTGGTGGCCACCGGGGTGCTGAAGTGCTTGCCGATGTAATCGAACAGCACCGCCGCAAGCGCGAGGCCCATGATGGTGGGGATCACCACCATCGCGATGATCATCGCGATCGAGTTACGGAAGCTGGTCCAGAAGACCCCGTCCTGGAGGAGCTTCGCGTAGTTGTCGAAGCCAATGAACTTGGGCGTCCCCAGCCCCGGCCACTGCGTGAAGCTCAGGTACAGGTTCATCAGGAACGGCAGGATGATGATCACGAGGAACAGCAGTCCCCCGGGGATGATGTACGCCCAGAAGGGCGCATCAAACCGGGTCCGACGGCGTCGGTCCGGTTGCGTGCGAATCGCCACCTCGGTGGCCCCCTCGGGGAGCGGGAGGACGCCTGGCGCCGTAGCCGTGCTCATCGGCCTCTCCTTTCCTTCGGATCATTCAAGCCTCGGTTCGGCGATACCGGGCCGGGAGGGGCCGGCGCGGGCGGAGGGAACCCGCGCCGGGTGCTACAGCTGGGCCGATCTTCCGGCCCTGCCGCCCCTCCCGGCGGTTGGTATCAACGCCGACTGATCATTCGGTGGGCCTGCCCTCGTTGTATGCGGCCGCGAGGTTGTCCCGCACCTGCTCGGGTGTGGCGGACTGGTTGATGAGCTTCTGGCCCTCGGCCACGATCACGTCATAGAAACCGGGCACCGGCCAGTCGGGGTAGAAGGCGAGGCCGTCATCGTTGAGGATCGTGTTGAACGCGGCCACGAGCTCCATGCTCTTCTCGTCCGTGATGTCCTCCTCGGCCGCTGCCACGGGGATGCCGCCGTTGTTGCCGAGGATGGCCTGGATCTCCGGGCGCATGGTGATGTCGATGAAGTCCAGCGCGAGCTCCGAGTTCTCGGAGTTCGCCGGGA
>JAAZBW010000320.1 GCA_012513625.1 Actinomycetales bacterium
ACGTTCTGGTAGCGGTGGTAGAGACGGTCGATGGTCTCCTGGGGGATGGGGATCGCGGGTCCGAGTTGGCGGGCGGCGGCCGCCGTACGGGCCACCTCCTCACACATGACCGCGGCGCGCACGGCCTCCTCGCCGTCCTTCCCGATCGTGAACGGGCCGTGGTTCTGCATCAGCACCGCCCGGGAGGGCGAACCCGCCAGGGTCTCCACGATGCCCCTCCCGACCGAGTCATCTCCGATGATCGCGAACGGGCCAACCGGGATATCGCCCCCGAACTCATCACCCATCATGGTCATCACGCACGGGATCGGCTCCCCCACGATCGACCACGCCGTGGCATACGTGGAGTGCGTGTGCACCACGCCCCCCACCTCATCCATGTGCCGGTACACGTACGCGTGCGCCGCCGTATCGGAGGAGGCCGAGAGGTGTGCGGACGTGCCGTCCTCGATTTTCTCCCCGTCCAGGGTGCACACCACCATCACCTCCGGAGTCAGCTCGTGGTAGCGCACCCCGGACGGTTTGATCACCATCAGGTCCGCGCCCGGCACCCGCTCCGAGATGTTGCCGGCGGTCCACACCACCAGGTCATAACGCACCAACTCCGCATGCAGGTCCGAAACCCGCCGCCGCGTGGCCGCCACCGCCTCCTGCACCTCGGCAGGAAACTCGGCAAGAACAATGCTTCGAGCGTCCACGGTCTCCCTCGACTTGGAACGGACTGCTGCCCAACTCCGATGTTAGCGCTAACAAGTTGCTCTGACGTTAACGCTCGAATCGGGAGATCGTCAAGAGGAGTGGCGCACCTCCAGCCCTTCGATACCCAACTGTGATGCAGGCCGGAGGGCGTCAGCCGCGCGCCGGCGTCGTCGACTCCCGCACCACCAGCTCTGGTTCCACCGAGCTGGAAGACGCGGGCTCACCGTCGATCATCCGCAGCAGCACCTCGATCGCCAGCCGACCCACGAGCGCGAACGGCTGGCGCACGGTGGTGAGGGAGGGGACGTAGAAATCGGCACCCTCGGAGTCATCGAAGCCCACCACAGACACGTCCTCCGGAACGGAGAGACCCCGCTTGCGCAGGGCTCGGATGGCGCCGAGGGCGAGGAGGTCGTTGGCGGCGAAGATGGCACCGAGCGGGGCGCCGGACGCGAGGATCGTGTTCGTGGCGGCGAAGCCGTCCGCGGCGTCCCAGCCGCCCTCCACGAGGAGTCCGTGCTCCACGCCGAGCGCCTCGCACTCGGTGCGCCAGCCCATCACACGGGTGTGCGCATCGAACCAGCGGGGCGGGCCGGAGATGTGGTGGATGAGGGGGTGGCCGAGCTTCGCGAGGTGCCGGACTGCGAGCCGCGCACCGAGTTCCTGGTTGACCGAGACCACCGAGACGCCCTCCGAGACCGGGGCTCCGGCGGCGAGCAGCACCACCGGCGTGTTGCGACGGTGAGCCGTGATCTGGTCCGCGAGTTGGTGGGTGGGGGCAATCACCACGATCCCGCCCACGCCTGCACCGAGCAGGTGTTGGGTGGCCTCCTCCGCCTCGGCGGGGTTCGTGGCGGGCAGGTGGGTGGTGAGGTAGTCCGCGAGGCGCGCGGCCTGCTCCACGCCGTGGATCGCGTGGGTGGGCCCGAACCGGGCCTCGCCCGCGGACATGATGCCGAGCAGCTGGCTCTTCGAGCTCGCGAGCGCGCGCGCCGCGAGGTTCGGGCGGTAGCCGAGCGTGGTCATCGCCTCCACCACGCGCTCGCGGGTGCTCTCGCGCACCGCCTCCGGAGTGTTGAGTACGCGCGAGACGGTCTGGTGGGAGACGCCGGCCAGCTTGGCCACGTCCGACATCGAGGGCCGCCGCTCGGGCGTGGGCGTGGGCGCGGCCGGGGCGGTGGGGTTTGGGGAGGCGGCAGATGCGGATGGATTCGACGGGGCCGGGGAGGCGGGAGCGATCATGCGAGCACCCGGGCGCCGGGGCCGGGGGTGGCCACGAACAGGTTCGGTTCGCCGAAGCCGTGCTGGGCGAACGCGCGGCGCACCGCCGCCTCTGTTGCCACGCGGGCCGCGGTCTCGATCAGCGCGATCGCCGATCCGCCGAATCCACCGCCCGTCATGCGCGCCCCGAGTGCCCCGACGCTGAGCGCAGCAGTGCACGCCACGTCCAGTTCCGCGCAGCTCACCTCGTAGTCCACCCGCAGCGAGTGGTGGGACGCAGTCATGAGGAGGCCGAGTTCGTGGAGGTCATGCCGCTCGAGGGCGGCGACGGCCGCCTCCACCCGCGCGTTTTCGCTCACCACGTGCCGGGCCCGACGGCGGAGCACCGGGTCCGTCAGCGCCTCCACCTCCGCGGGACTCACCTCTCGGAGCGACTCGACGCCCAGGAGGCGGGCCGCCTCCTCACACTCGGTGCGGCGCTTTCCATACTGCCCGTCGGCGAGCGAGTGGTGCGCGCGGGTGTCGATCACGAGGATCTCGTGGCCGGCAAGGTCAAACGGCACATGGGCCACGGAGTCGTCCCGGAAGTCCAGCCGCAGGGCGTGGCCGGCGCGGGCGAGGAGAGAAGCGGTCTGGTCCAGCCCGCCCGTGGGCGCGCCCACGATCTCGTTCTCGGCGCGGCGGCAGGCGAGGGCGAGGACCCGGCGGCCTGCGTCGTCGTCGAGGAGGCCGAGCCCGAAGAGGGCGGTGGCGGCCACCGCCACGGCACCCTCGATGGCGGCGGAGGAGGAGAGGCCCGCGCCCACGGGCACCTCGGAGGCGATCACGATCTCCATTCCCCCCACCGGGAAACCGGCCTCCCGCAGGGCCCAGAGCGTGCCGGCCACGTAGCCACTCCATCCGCGGGGCTTGCCGGGGGCCACGTCGGAGAGGGCGATGGAGGCGTGGCGGTCGATATCGAGCGACCAGATGCGCAGCTCGTCGTCCTCACGGGGAGAGGCGGCGGCTGCCGTGGCCTGGGTGAGGGCCATGGGGAGGCAGAGGCCGGCGTTGTAATCGGTGTGTTCGCCGATGATGTTGACGCGTCCGGGTGCCATCGCGATTGCGGCGGGCGGGTACCCGAGGCGGCGGATGAATCCCTCGTGCGCCACGTGGGCCGGTCCCTTCAGAGGGGCACGGGTGCGTGGGGGAACGTCGGCAGGAGTGGCGGGGCGGCCCGCCGGGCCCTCATCCGTGCGTGGTTGCGTCTCCATCGCTTCGATGTTAGCGGTAACGTTGGCGCTCCGTCAGCCTTCGGACGCGAACTGCGCCGCCTCGTGCGCGGAGGTGGTTGCGGGCCAGCGCCCGCGCCGTTTCCTCCTGGCGCCGCCGCGGTTTCCTCTTGGCGCCCGCCGCGGTTTCCTCCCGACGCCCGCGCCGTTTCGTTGCCGCATCGGCGCTGTTTTCCACCAACGCCCGCGCCGAACCCCCTCCGGCTAGGCTCATGAGCATGACTGATGCGGGACGCGCGATGGCGCGGGAGAAGATGCAGGAGGCGGGCGTCTCGGGGGCCGCGATCGAGGTGTTCTCGAGCTACTACGAGCAGCTCCGGAGCGGAGCCACCGGCCTGATCCGTGAGACGGACATCGAGCCGCTCCGCGAGGTGGACCAACTCGAAACCGGGCCGGCGGTGGGCGAGGCCGATCCCGCAGCGCTCGGGCGCACCGTGCTGATCCGCCTGAACGGGGGCCTCGGCACCTCGATGGGAATGGACCGGGCGAAGTCGCTGCTGCCGGTGCGAGACGGCCAATCGTTCCTGGACCTCACCGTGGCGCAGGTCCTCGCGGCCCGGAAGCGCTACGGCGCGCGCCTCCCGCTCGTGTTCATGAACTCGTTCTCCACGCAGGAGGACACGCTGGCCGCGCTCGCCGCCTACCCGACGCTCCCGGTGGCTGACCTCCCGCTCGATTTCCTGCAGTCCAAGGAGCCGAAGCTGCGCAGGGACACGCTCCTGCCGGTGGAATGGCCCGCCGATCCCGAGCTGGAGTGGTGCCCGCCCGGCCACGGAGACCTCTACCCCTCACTCCTCGCCTCCGGCCTGCTGGACCAGCTCATCGCGGCGGGCTTCACCCAGGCGAACGTGGCCAACTCGGACAACCTTGGCGCCGGCCCGTCCGCTGAGATCGCCGCCTGGTTCGAGGACTCCGGTGCCCCCTACGCCGCCGAGGTCTGCACCCGCACCGAAATGGACCGCAAGGGCGGCCACCTGGCGCGCCGCCGCTCGGACGGGCGCCTCGTCCTGCGGGACACGGCGCAGACAGCCGAGGAGGACATGCGGTTCTTCACGGATGAGGACGTGCACCCGTACTTCCACACCAACAACCTGTGGTTCAACCTTGAGGCACTCCGCGAGCACCTGCGCCGCACGGGCGGCGTGATGGGCCTGCCGCTCATTCGCAACGAGAAGACGGTGGACCCGCGCGATTCCTCCTCCACGCCCGTGATCCAGATCGAATCCGCGATGGGCGCCGCGATCGAGGTGTTTGAGGGCGCCACCGCCATCTGCGTGGGCC
>JAAZBW010000321.1 GCA_012513625.1 Actinomycetales bacterium
AACCACGTGCCGGACCTGCAGATCAACTAGCGGACGGCGCAGCGACCGCGTGTGATCGGACGGCCGCGAGACCCTAGAATTCGCTGGCGCGGACCCGGGCCCTGACCTCTTCCACAATGGGGAGGTCGGGGCCAAGCCACGGGACGGCGTGAAGCTCCTCGAGCGGGACCCACGCAAGCGATGCGTGGTCCTGGAGTGGCTCGGGCCGCCCGCCCGCGAGCCGTGCCAGCCACACGCGCATGGTGTGGCCGCGGAGCACAGGCCAGTCCGCGCCGCCGGGTGCGGTCACGATTCCCCCGAGCTCCAACTCCACGCCGAGTTCCTCGCGGATTTCCCGCCGCAGCGCCTCCACCGGCTCCTCGCCGGGCTCCACCTTCCCGCCGGGCAGTTCCCACTGTCCGGCGAGTTCGGGCGGGGCGGACCGTTCGGCGCCGAGGAGCCGATCGTCGTCGATGATGGCGGCAGCAACCACGAGTCCCACGGGTCCGAGCCTACGATTCCGGACGCGAGAGCACGGTGGCGGTCACGGACGCGCCGCCGTCACCGCCGTCGGGGCAGCGGACGAGCGGAGCATCGGCGGCGTCACGGCCCCGGGCGAGCACCACAGCGCCCTCGTCCGGCGGGCGGGCGGTCTGCGGATCGATGGGGAACCAGGAGAAGCCGGGGATGCAGACGGCGGCCCACGTGTGGATCCCGCGGTCCGGAACTACGCCCACCAGGTAGGAGGCGGCGAGCCCCACGGCGCGCATGGCGCCGATCATGGTGTGAGTGGCATCCACGGCAGAGAGGCCGAGCCGCGCCACCCTGGCCGCCACCTCGGCGATCCCGAGGATGAGGGGCTGCCCGGGGGAGAGGGTGGAGAAGGCGAGGTCTCGCGCGTCGTCGTCGATCCGGACGAGCGTGGAGGGCACGGACGTGGTGGCGATGTAGAGGGCCTCCTCCGCCGAGACGGGCGTGCCGTCCCCGGTGCGGCCGGTGGAGCGGATCGCGCGGATGAGTGCCGCGCCCTGGTCCCACGTGAGGGTGGGGATGCGCCTGCTGGCGTACGCGGGTTTCGTGAGGCGCACGGAGGCCGCAGAATCGATCCGCGAGCGTCCGGCGGGGAGTTCGAGGTAGGAGACACGGGTCCCGTCCGGTCCCTCCAGGTCCCGGGTCCCGACGGCGGAGGGTGCCTGAGTGGACCGGCTCACCACCCGCTGGTTCTCGTAGTCGCAGGGGATGAACTGGGTGCGGATCGTGGCGGCGGCGGGAAGGTCCAGCTCCGCGGAGACGGTCACGTGGACGATGCTCACGCCGCCTCCTCGGCCAGGATCACGTGGGCGAGCGGACGGCTGCGGTCGTCCAGTTCACCCACGAACGCGAGGCCGCCCGCGAGTGCGTGCCAGCTCTCACCACCTGCGGCGTAGCCGCGCAGCATGACCGGGGTGATGTTGCCGTCCGGGAGTTGGACCGCATCGGGTTCCACGGGCTCCTGGCCCACCCAGTCCCACGGTTCGTCCGCAATGCGGGCGCACAGGTCCGCGATCTCGCGGAGGGGGAGCGAGCGGCCGTCCAGGATCTCGTGGTTCGAGATCGAGCGGATGACGAGGCGGGAGGCGTGGGCGATCACGTGGGAGCACATGGACCGCTCTCCGCACCAGTAGGTGGTCACAGATGGAAGGACCAGGTCCTCGGAAAGGAAGTGGCGCGCGAGGCGCGGCAGGAAGGTGGCGAGCGCAGGATTTGCCAGGACTGCCGCTCCCGATGGGTTGGCCAGGCCGACTGTGCCCTGGCGGAGCGCCGCGCCGAGGCCGGGGATGCCGATCCCCGGCCGCCCCAGCGGTTCCAACGGATCCAGGGCGGAGCTGGGAACGTAACGCAGGAGTAGCTCTGGAGCGGCGCCGCCGTCCACACGCTCGAGTTGGCCCTGGTGGACCCGGAGGTCCGCCGGCGTGAGGAGGTCGAGGCCGAACTCGCGGGCGGCACTCTCTGCGTCCTGCACGATCAGTTCGTGGGAGAGGTTCTCGTCCGGCGAGGTGGCCGCAGGATCGAAGAGCAGGGCGCGGTTGTGCGTGCGGAGGTCCAGCTCGGCGCGCACCGCGCGGCCGAACTCCGTGAAAGGTGAGTCCTCGCCCCACGCCCCGGACGAGAGCAGCCCGAGGCCGTAGGGAATTGAGGTGCGGTCCGCGAGTACGGTCCAGCTCCGGTCCGCATTCCGCACCAGCTCGAGGCTCGCGAGGAGCACCCCGGGGGTGGCTTCCGGCAGGGGGCTGTGCAGGGAGCTGGACCAGCCGGGGGTGCCCGAGAGCACGTCCGGGGGGAGGAGCCCCGCGGTGATGGCCGTGCGAGCCTGCGCGAGATCGTGCACCAGGAGGCGGGCAAGCTGCCCCCGCTGTTCGATACCGTCCCGGATGGTGTGCACCTGGCTCCCGTCCACGTGGATGGCGGCAGGACCCTCCAGCGGGCTCTCGGAGGTTTCCTCGGCAGGTTCCTCTGCGTGAGTGGCGGCGTCCGCGGTCACAGCTGGCATGGTCCTTTGGTTGTGCGAGCGGCGGGTGGGTCCGTCTCTGGACCCCGGTCCCCCGGGTGCCGGGAGTCAAGAATCAGTCAATCACACTTCCTGTGGGGGACCCCGTGACGTGCACAGTCCTCACACGTATGGCCGATGGTGGGAGCGTGGCCACTCGAACGGCCAGCCACTGCTGCTGCCACGAGCGGGAGACCCTGCGCTCGCGGATCATGAGCCCCTGGGAAACGAGGGCCCGGCGGAGGTGCTCTGCATCGGCGCTCGCGCGATCGCGGAGGGCGGAGCCGCGTGCCGCGAGGAACCGTTGTGCACTCGGGGAGAGGCGGCGGTCCCGGGGGTCCCAGGCGTTCCACTCGGGCTCCGCCGGCTCGTCCGCAAGCGGCTCGGGCCACCCGTGCTGTGCCAGCGCGGCCCGGAGACGCGTGCCGGAGAGCGTGTTGCGCACCCGCGCCAGCTCGGCGTTCGCGGGACCGAGCGCCACCACGTCTGCTCCCACCACCAGGGCTTCGGTGAGTTCGCGGGGGACCCGGGTGACGGCGTCGTCCCAGCGGAGTTCGAGGTACGCGGCGGAGATGATGGCGGTCAGGCGCTCCCGCATGAGCGAGAGTGCGGCGATCAGGCCCACCGCGAGACCGATCCCCACCCAGAGGAGCACGGGGGCGGGATCGATCGTGGAGATGATCCCGGTGAGGCCGGGGGTGGTGTTCGTCTCTGGCGGCGCTCCCCCTCCGGGAGGGGTGGATGTCCCGTGGCGAGCAGCCCACTGGAAGGTGGCCGAGACGATTCCGCCGAGGAGGGCGCCCGCTGCAGGAAGTCCCACGAGGAGCGCCAGTTGCCGTGGGGGCGAGGAGCGGAGCCTGGTGGCCTGGGAGTCCGGCGTGCTCATGTTCGGAGCCTGCCACCTCAGCGGTGCGAGGGCGACAATCCGGAGGATGAAGCCGCGCGGCGCAGGGTCACACCTGGGTCTGACGCCGCGTCAACTTCTGTAAATGTTGAAATACCGCCTCAGATCCATCCGAATCGGGAGGCCTTCATCCCCAGTTCGAATCGGGTCTCGGAACCGGTGTGATCGTAGAGCCCGGTGATCACGCGGGCCACGGTGCGTTCAGATAGGTCCATCTGCTCCGCGATCGCGGCGTCCTTCATGCCGCGCGCGAGCAGCGTGAGCACATTTTGCTCCTGGCGGGAGAGCGGCGTGGCCGGCCTCGTGATCGGCGCGGAATCCACCGGTGCCGAGTTCGAGACGGGGCTGCCCTCCTCCCAGTACTGCTCGAACAGCGCGGCGAGCGAGGCGAGCAGGATGGGCGACTTGACGATGAGGCCCTCGTTCTGGGGACCGGGGGCTGCTGAAGCCACCACCGCCGTGCTCTCGTCCACCAGTGCGAGCCGGGCCGGGAGGCTGGGGACAGAGCGGACGAGCCCGCGCCTCTCGGTGAAGTGCTGCACGAAGTCACGGATTGCCGGAGTCTGCCGGCTTGACTCGATGTAGAGGATGCGCACGAGCACGCCGCGCTTCAGGAGGTCACCCACGATCCCCTCCACCTCATCGAGGTGGGCGGGTGTCAGCTCGCCCACAAGGAAGGCGAGGAGTTCCTCCTTCGCGGTGGCCGCCACTTCCGAGATCCGGGCGGAGAGCGTGACGGCCGCCGGGATCTGGGTCACGGCGGGGTGGAGCACCCGCCACCCCGAGGTGGTGAGAGTGGAACGCTGCGTGAGCCCCAACTCCTCGAGAGCGGCGAGCGCGCCCTCCACCTCGGCGCGAGTGATCCCGAGCTGGGCGGCGATATCCGCAATACCGCTCCCCGGGCTGCCCGAGAGCTCGTGATAGACCTTCCGCTGAGTGGCTGTGACGCCGAGTGAGTCGAGCACCGCTGGCACCTCCTCGGAGACGGCGGCGGCCCCGGGAGTCCGGGGCCGTGGAGTGGAGCGGATGACGGGAATCGAACCCGCGCTATCAGCTTGGGAAGCTGAAGTTCTACCATTGAACTACATCCGCGTTGCCGCTGTGCGGCCCGTTCATCATACCCGGCCGGGCCCGGCGCTCGCACGTGTCCCCACCCAGGGTGGGTTCCGCCGTCGCCGGGCAGCGGGGCGGCCGCGGTGCCGAGGCAACCCGCGGCCCACGCCCCCGTCCCGCGGCCCACGCCCCCGTCCCGCGGCCCACGCCCCCGTCCCGCGGCCCACGCCCCCCGGCCCGCGGCCCGCGCCCTAGACTGTGCGCGTGCTGCTCTCAGATCGTGACATCCGTGCCGAGATCGCTGCAGGGCGCGTGGTCCTCACCCCATACGAACCGGCGATGGTCCAGCCCGCGAGCGTTGACGTGCGCCTCGACCGGCTCTTCCGGCTGTTCGACAACCACCGCTACCCGGTGATTGACCCGAGCGCCGATCAGCCGGAGCTCACCCGCCTGATCGATGTGGGACCGGAGGAGCCGTTCGTGCTCCACCCGGGCGAGTTCGTGCTCGGTTCCACGTACGAGCGGGTGTCGCTGCCGGATGACGTGGCCGCGCGCCTCGAGGGCAAGTCGTCGCTCGGCCGCCTCGGCCTCCTCACACACTCCACGGCGGGGTTCGTCGACCCCGGGTTCTCCGGCCACGTCACACTTGAACTCTCCAACACCGCCACCCTCCCGATCCTGCTGTGGCCCGGTATGAAGGTGGGTCAGCTCTGCTTCTTCCGCCTCTCCTCGCCCTCGGAGCGCCCCTACGGCTCGGGCGCCACGGGCTCGCGGTACCAGGGACAGCGTGGCCCCACCGCCTCCCGCTCGCACCTCGGCTTCTCCCGGGTGGCCGTTGCCGAGGGCTCCGACGCCGCCACCGCCCTCTGACGTGCTCACCCTCGACGCGCGCCTCGCCGGCCTCCACCACCTCCTCGTCCTCGACTCCACCTGCTCGCCCGCGGACCTGGCCGCGCTCGCACGGTCCCGTTACCCCGGCGCCACCTGGCTTGCCGACGACATCCTCCAGCTGGAGGAGGAGGTCACCCTGACGGGTCCCTGGCCGCTCGACGACGAGGTGCGGCGCACGCTCGACCTGCCCGGATGGGCCACACAGGCGTGGCTGTGCTTCTGCCAGCAGGATCGCTCTGGTCCGCTCCCGCTCGCGCTCGAGGGCACGGACCCGGTGCTCGATGCCTACCCGGAGGCGGTACCCACCGGCAGGGAGTTGGACACGCTCCGTTTCCTCCAGGCGGTGGCCCGCCGGCTCGGGGGCGGCGTACACCTGGCCGGGACCGCGGTGGTGCTGCTGCCGGACCCGCAGTCCGCGGTGGACCTCACCGTGTACGGGCAGGAGTACGTGGTGGCTGAGGAGTTCCTCGAGGCGGCCGGCCGGGAGGACCTCCAGGTGGACGCCACAATCAGGAAGTCCTTCTCCTTGTGGGCGCCCGCGATTCCGGGAACCTCGCAGGGGGAGTCCGGCGTCATCCACGTTCTCCACCAGCGCGCGCCGGTGCCGTTCGCCCTGTCTGGCATGGAGTGGGCCGAGCGCGCCCGGATGACCAGCATCCGCTGGCACCCGCCTCACTCACTCCTGGGCCGACTCCAGCGCGCCGAGCGCCACCGGCGCCTCGAGGTGATCCGCCAGATCGAGGCGCTCGCTCGTATCGCGGTCGAGCTCAGCGGCGGCGGTGTGGCCATTGACGATGACGGGTTTGTGGTCGCGCTCTAGTCGAAATCGGCCCCCAGGTGGGTGAAAGTGCGCCGCTGCTCACTCGCCCGGATCCACAATGCCGGCCAGCTTCGTGAGCGCCGCCCGCCAGTACTCCTTCGTTGCCGCCAC
>JAAZBW010000322.1 GCA_012513625.1 Actinomycetales bacterium
ACTCCTCAGCGGCGGCCTGCGGATTATCCGAGCGGACGCTCGCCCAGCCGGTGGTGATCACGGCGGACTCCGCGGCATCCACGACGGATCCCGGTCGCGCCGCGGAGTCCCCGCCGCCGGCGGGCGAGTCCACAGCCGGAGCGCCGGAATCCGACGGGAACGCCTCCGAATCCCCACCGATGCTGGGGGCGGACGTGGTGCCGCAGCCAGCGAGGGCGATGGTGGCGAGGGCGAGGACGGCAGCGGCGCGGCGGACGCGCGCGGCAGGCGAGATCGTCATGCAGTCAGCGTGGGCCCGGGAGGCGGCATGTTCAAGTGGAGATGCCCAACAGAGACCGAACCGATGCGCATCGGTGATGTGTCGGTGTGGATCGGTGGACGGGTGTCACGGGTGGCGGGCGTCGGCTGTTCTCGCGGGCGGTGGCACGAAAAGGGCGCGGTGCGCGGGGCGCGGGGCGCGGTGCGCAGGGCGCGGGCGGTGGCACGCGCTGAGAGCTGATCAGAAGAACTCGCCCACCATGAAGACTGTGAGCGCGCCGAGCGCGATGAGGGCGAGCATGATCGCCAACTCCTTCTTGCTGCGGTCCCGGAACACGTGGCCATCCTAGGCGGGGCGCTGATGTGTGGGTTCCCCACGGATGTGTGGGTTCCCCACGGATGTGTGGGTTCCCCACGGATGTGTGGGTTCCCCACGGATGTGTGGGTTCCCCACGGATGTGTGGGTTCCCGGATCTAGAAGCCACACACTGGTAAGAAACACACACAAAGGATGAGGGGGCACCCGCGGGCACGGCAAGGGGGCACCCGCGGGCGCGGCAAGCGCCCGAGACCGAGGCGAGATCAGGACCGCGGCCTCGTCCGGGCCCGCTCCTCCACCTCACCACATGGGACTCTCTCCACTTATTTGACTCGGCGTCGCAGAATAGGGGCGTGAGTGCCAACGCTGCCCGACGCCCAGCCGAGCCCGCCCCTGAGGTGGGCCTCGAGGAATCGGTGCGCGCCGCCATCGCCGCCATGGTTCCGCCGGACGGACAGACCTACGGTCCGGGTCGGCGGCTCGGCGTCTCCTTCTCCGGCGGTGTGGACTCCGCGGTGGTGGCCGCGCTCGCGGTGCGGGCGTTCGGTCCGGAGGCCGTGGTGGCACTGATCGCGGTCTCGGCCTCGCTGGCGCGCCGGGAACTGCGGGCGGCCCGGGAAACAGCAGCAGAGATCGGCGTGGAACTCGCGGAGGTGGCCACGTTCGAGACGGACGTGGAGGACTACCGCGAGAACCGGGCGGACCGCTGCTACTTCTGCCGTACCGAGATGTTCACCCAGTTCACAGGTGATACCGCCCGGCAGCTGGGACTCGCGGCAATCGCCTACGGAGAGAACGCCACGGACACGGATCGGATCGATCGGCCCGGCGCCGTCGCTGCCCTCGAGTTCGGGGTGCTGCGGCCGCTCTCGGTGGCGGGAATCGGCAAGGCTGAGGTGCGGGAGCTCGCGCGGGAGTACGGCCTCTCGGTGGCGGACAAGCCCGCCTCCCCGTGCCTCGCCTCCCGGGTACCACACGGCACTCCGGTGACGCCAGAGCTGCTCCGCCAGATCGACGATGCCGAGGACGCCGTGATCGAGGCCGGGTTCACGGAGGCGCGGGTGCGCCACCACGGGGACATCGCGCGCATCGAGGTACCTGTGGCGGACGTGGCGCGGCTCGCGGAGCGGGGGGTACGGGACGCGATCGTGCGCGGCGTGCTCGCGGCCGGGTACCGGTACGCCACGCTGGACCTTGCGGGCCTGCAGTCCGGCGCGTTCACACTGACCGTGATCGGGCGGCGAAATGACTGAGCGCGTGGCGCAGCAGGTGGCGTCCGGGGCGCAGGGGCTGGCGCCCGGCGATCAGGAGGCGGCCGCGGAACTCGCGGACGCGCTCGCGGAGGCGCTCGCCAGCGGCGTCCTGGACGGAGCGGCCCCCGGAATCGTGGAGGGAATCGCGGAGTTGGACCTGGAGCGGGGCCGGCGGCGCGGCTATCCCGAAGCCGTGTTCACGGAGGGGAAGACCCCGAACCAGCTGCGGGCGATCGCGCTCGCGATCCGGGACAACCCGGAGGCTGGGATCACGCTCTTCACCCGTGCCGATGCGGAACGGGCCGCCGTGGTCCTGGAGGTACTGCCGGAGGCCCGCTACGAGCCGGAGGCACGGCTGGTGGCATGGCCTGCGGAGCCGCCCCCGCCCACGGGCCGGCCCGTGGTGGTGGCCTGCGCCGGCACCTCGGACCTTCCCGTGGCACGCGAGGCCGCGCTGACGGCGGAGTACCTCGGCCGGCATGTGACCCTCGTGGCAGATGTGGGAGTGGCGGGCCTGCACCGGATCGTGCGGCACCTGCCCACCCTGCGTGGGGCGGGAGCGATCGTGGTGGTGGCCGGCATGGACGGCGCCCTGCCGAGCGTGGTGGCCGGCCTGGTCTCCGCACCCGTGGTGGCCTGCCCCACGAGCGTGGGCTACGGCGCCGCGTTCGGCGGGATCGCACCGCTGCTCACGATGCTGAACGCCTGCGCGCCGGGCGTGGGCGTGGTGAATATCGACAATGGCTACGGCGCCGGCCACCTGGCCGCCCAGATCGCCGCCACCCACTAGCTCTGCCAGTGACGTGCTGTGGCCCAGCGGGTCCGCGGCACACAGCCTGCGGAGGTTCTGCCACCACCGAACGAGAGGTTCCCCGTGCCTGACCGCATCATGTGGATCGACGCGAGCAACGGCGTCGCCGGAGACATGCTCCTCGGCGCGCTCCTGGACGCGGGTGCGCCGCTCGACGCGGTCCAGGCCGCCGTTGACGCCGTGGTCCCCGGCTCGGTCCGGCTCCGCACCGAGACCGTGAGCCGCGCCGGGATGCGCGCCACCAAACTGCACGTGGACGTGCTGGTGGAGGACCCGCCCCACCGCACGTGGGCCGCGATCCGTCAGATGCTCGCCGAGGCGGAACTCGCAGAGGAGACGCGCGCGCTCGCCCACGATGCGTTCGAGCGGCTCGCGGTGGCCGAGGCGCGTGTCCATGGAACCCGGCCGGACGAGGTGCACTTCCACGAGG
>JAAZBW010000021.1 GCA_012513625.1 Actinomycetales bacterium
GAAGTGGATGCCGAGCACGGCACTTCCCGCCTCCGCATCCACCGCCGCGCGCGCCGCCTCCATCCTCTCCGCCGTGTCCGTGATCAGGTTGGGCAGGATCGAGGTGGTGCCGAGTACCCGGTGCGCCGCCACGATCTCGGAGAGCCGGGCCGGTTGCGCGTTGAACAGCACTCCCCCACCGCCGTTGACCATGAGGTCCACGAATCCGGGCGCCACGAGCGCGCCGCCCAGGTCCACCACCTCCCCACCCGGGCCCGATGACGCAGGGTGGGCCTCGTCGTCGTCGTGCCTCCCGCTCGTGGTGCCCGACGACGGCGGCCGGGTTCCGTCGTCGGCCCGCCTGGCGTAGGGGGTTCCCGACGACGCGGGGTGGGCCTCGCCGTCAAGGGAGCGGACCGAGGTGACGCGTCCGCCGTCGAGGGTGAGCTCGCCCCGCTCGATGACGGCGTCACCCGTCAGGATGCGGGCGTTGGTGATCCGCATGCCCGCGCGAGGCTCAGTTCCGGGTGGTGTAGTTGGGGGCCTCCACCGTCATCATCACATCGTGCGGGTGGGACTCCTTGAGGCCCGCGGCAGTGATGCGGATGAGCTGGCCCTTCTCCTGGAGCTCCGGGATGTTCTGGGCGCCCACGTAGAACATGGACTGGTGCAGGCCGCCCACCAGCTGGTGGACCACGGCGGAGAGCGGGCCACGGTAGGCCACCTGGCCCTCGATGCCCTCCGGCACGATCTTGTCATCCGAGGGGACGTCCGCCTGGAAGTAGCGGTCCTTCGAGAAGGACTTCTTGCCGCGGGAGCTCATGGCGCCGAGCGATCCCATGCCGCGGTACTGCTTGTACTGCTTGCCCGCGATGAACACGGTCTCGCCGGGCGATTCCTCGCAGCCGGCGAGCAGTCCGCCCACCATCACGGTGTCAGCGCCGGCCACAAGGGCCTTCGCGATGTCTCCCGAGTACTGGAGCCCGCCATCGCCGATGAGGGGCACGCCGGCGGGCTTGCACGCCCGGGCGGCCTCCATGATGGCGGTGACCTGGGGGACGCCCACGCCCGCCACCACGCGGGTGGTGCAGATGGAGCCGGGACCCACGCCCACCTTCACACCGTCCACCCCGGCGTCCACGAGCGCCTTCGCGCCCGAGTAGGTGGCGATGTTGCCGCCGATCACCTGGATGTGGTCGAACGCGCTGTCCCTCCTGATGCGCTGCACCATCTCCAGGAGGAGGCGGGCCTCACCGTTCGCGGTATCGAGCACCAACACGTCCACGCCCGCCTCGCAGAGCGTGGTGGCCCGCTCCCACGCATCCCCGAAGAAGCCCACGGCGGCGCCCACGAGGAGGCGTCCCTCGCCGTCCTTCGAGGCGCTCGGGTACTGCTCGGAGCGGACGAAGTCCTTCACCGTGATGAGGCCCGTGAGCCGGTTATCCCCATCCACCAGGGGGAGCCTCTCGAGCTTGTGTTTGCGCAGCAGCTGCGTGGCATCGTCCCGGGAGATGGCGTCAGCGCCTGTGATCAGGGGCATGTGCGTCATCACGTCGCGCACGAGGGTGGTGGGCCACTCCGCCACGGGCGTGAAGCGCAGGTCCCGGTTGGTGCAGATGCCGAGGAGGCGGTCCTGCTCGTCCACCACGGGCACGCCGGAGACCCGGAACTGGCCGC
>JAAZBW010000323.1 GCA_012513625.1 Actinomycetales bacterium
CGGGGCACATCCGTGGCAATCCCGGACTTCGCGGTGGATCTGGCGCTGCCCTCCTCCGCGCCGGGGCCCGTGGTGGTCTCACAGGAAGCGCTCGCGCGCTACAGCAGCGCCACCGGGCTACAGCAGATTCCGGGAACGCCCACGCTGGGCGGCCGGGATCCGCGCCACCCCGCGATCCCGTACGAGGGCGTGGACGCCCCGCGCGTGGTGATCGCGGACGGTGGTACCTCACTGCTCACGGTCCCCGACGACGGTTCCGAGCCCACGGTGCTGTTCACCGGAGAGGACCTGAGCCCGCCCTCGATCGATCGCTACGGCTTCATCTGGACCACGCAGGGCGGGATCGCACACGAGATCGTGGCCGTGCGGGCGGACGGCTCGCTCTACCGGATCGACGCCACCTGGCTGGAGGGGCGCCGCGTGAGCTCCGTGCGGCTCGCCGTGGACGGGGCCCGTGCGGTGGTTGTCTCAAACACGGAGGACCGCACGTTCGTGGAGCTCGTGGGAGTGGGGCGGGACTCGCTCGGGCGTCCGCGATCGCTGGGCGAGCCGCTGCGGATCGCGGAGTTCCTGGACGAGGTGCTCGATAGCACCTGGGCCGGTCCCGTGAGCCTCGTGATCCTTGGTACCACGGTGGCGGATGACACGGTGCGAGTGCACCGGGTCTCCATCGGCGGGCTGAACACGGTGCTGCCCCTCGTGGCGGACGCTGTTGCGGTGGCTTCCAGCAGGAATGAGCGTTCCGTGGTGGTGACGAACAGCAGCGGTGCCCTCTACCTGCGTTCGGGTGCGGCGTGGCAGATGGTGGTGACGGGGATCGCGGATCCCGTGTACTCGGGGTGATTCCACAGGCTCCCTCGGCGGCCGGTTATCCCCAGGGTGGGGGAGTCTGCCGGTGGCGGCGGATGGAGTGCTGTGAGGGTGTGCGGTATGAGCCCGCCCAGCCCCACCCCCCAGAGCCCTTCGGCTCGAGGTCTGGGCGGGCTCCTTTTCGAGTGCCTCGCGGAGGCCGTGGACGTGCTCGCGCCCCTCGTGTGCGCGGGATGCCACCGCCACGGCTGCGCCGTGTGCGAGGAGTGCGCGGCGGTGCTCCATTCGCCCCTCCAACGTTCCGACGGCGGAGCCCGGGAACTCGCGCGCGTGGGGCTGCGCGCGTGGGCGCCCGCCGAGTATTCCGGGCACACCCGCTCCCTCGTGCTCGCGTGGAAGCGGGGGCGGGAGGATCTGGTGCCGGTGGTCCGGGAGGCGGCGCGGGACATGGCGGACCGGTGGCTCGCCGATCCGGACCTGGGGGAGGCTCCCCGCCGGGTGCTGGTGGTGCCGGCGCCCTCCGGGTGGCAGCGGCGCGCTCGCGGGCTGCTCGTGGCGCGGGACCTCGCGGACTGGGTGGCCGGCGCGTTGCGGGAGGCGGGCGTGCGGGCCCGCATGGCGGATGTGTTGCGGCGTCGAGGCGGGGGACCCGGGCACCTGGCCGGGCTGACGGCGGCGGCGCGGGCCCGTGCGCGGGGGAGATCGGTCCGGCTCGTACGGGAGCTGCCCGCGGGTGCGGGGGTTCTCCTGGTGGACGATGTGCTCACCACCGGGGCCACGCTCACCGCCTGCGTGGAGGTGATCGGCCGTGAGAGGGTGCTCGGCGCCCTGACCCTGGCCGCCACCCCGGCCAGGTCCCGCGTCACCTGACCGGCCTTTCTCTGGGGGCGAGAAGTCCGAGTTCCGGGGCGCGCACCCGCAGTTGGCGACTAGAGTGGATGGTCACAACTCCAGCGAGGGAGGTGATGCAGGCGGCACGCAACCGTCTTCCCCCCGCGCTCTTCCGGGCGCATCACCGTAGCTGAAGTGGAGGTCCCCATGGACATCGTCGTCGTTGGCCGAAACACCGAGATTGCTGACCGTTTCCGCGATCACCTGAATGAGAAGCTCGCCAAGGTTGAGCAACTCGCCCCGCAGACCCAGCGCATTGACGTGGAGGTATCCCTCGAGCGCAACCCGCGGCTGGCAGATCGCAGGGAGCGCATCGAGCTCACCGTGCGCGGGCGTGGCCCCGTGGTGCGTGCAGAGGCCTCCTCCTCGGACAGGTATTCGGCCCTCGACCTCGCCTTCGCCCGGCTCGCGGAGCGATTGCGCCGGGCGCGGGACCGCCAGAAGGACAGGCGCCAGAACGGGGTTGCCGCCCACGCGCTGATTGGGGATGTGGTCCCCGCACCGGCCGCGGAGGCCCCGGCCCCGGAAGTCCCCGCGACCACGGCCCCCAAGCAGCGCGGGGAGGCGGTCGAGTCACAGGTGGGTGACTCCCCGGTGGTGGTGCGGCAGAAGCTCCACGAGGCAAGCCCCATGAGCGTGGACCAGGCTCTCTACGAGATGGAGCTGGTGGGCCACCCCTTCTTCCTCTTCATCGATGAGGAGACTTCCCAGCCCTGCGTGGTCTACCACCGGCACGGCTGGACCTACGGCGTGATCCGGCTCGATGCCACCGCCACGCCCAACGAGGAGCCCGCCTCCTAGTTTCCCGACGACGAGTGGGTGCCGTGCGTAGAAACGTGCGGCGCCCACTCTTGTCTGCCGCCCCGCCCCCGCTCCCCAGCGGGCTGGTGCAGATTTGCCTCGGTATCCCTCCGTGGGGAAGCGACGCAAGTCTGCAACGACCGCCTGGGGGGGCAGACTGGTTCCGTGACACTGCACCGCCTCACCCTCTCCCAGGCCCGGCGCCTCGCCCTGCGCGCACAGGGAGTCGAGTCCCCGCCACCCGCCACACTCCGCCGCGGCGCCGTGGCCCGCGCGGCAGCTGACCTCGGCGTGATCCAGATCGACTCCGTCAACGTGCTGGCCCGCGCCCACTACATGCCCCTCTATGCGCGGCTCGGTCCCTATCCCCGCGAACAGCTCGACTCCCTGTTCTCCCACCCGCCCCGCCGGCTGCTCGAGCAGTGGGGTCACGAGGCCTGCCTCGTGACCCCCGAGGTCCACCGGCTCCTCGCCCCGCTCCGAAACCGGTGGGTGGAGCGTAACCTCGCAAGCATCGAGGAGCGCCAGCCCGGCATCATGGACGCGCTCCACCGGGTCATCGGCGAACACGGACCGCTCACGAGCCGTGAGGTCCAGGCCCACCTCGAGGAGGAGTTCCCGGCGCCGGAGCGCGGCCCGGGCGGCTGGTGGTCCTGGTCCGCAGTCCGCAGCGGCCTCGAGGTGGCGTTCCACGACGGCACGATCGCGAGCGCGGGCCGCAATCCCAGCTTCGAGCGGCGCTACGACCTCATCGAGCGCCTGCTGCCCGCCGAACACCTCGCTGTGCCCTCCCGGGATGATGCCATACCGGCCCTCGTGCGTCGCTCCCTGCGCCACCTCGGGGTGGGGACGGCGCACTCGATCGCCGACTACTACCGGCTCCGCGTGGCCCCCGTGGCCGCCGCGCTCGCAGGGCTGGAGGTGAGCGGCGCGGCCGAGCTCGTAGAGATCGTCGAAATCCGCGCACCCGCCTGGAAGGACCCGGCCGCCACCATCCCGCGCCGCGCCACCGCTACCACGCTCCTCTCACCGTTCGACCCGCTCATCTTCGAGCGCCGCCGCACCGAGGAACTCTTCGGTATGCACTACCGGATCGGCATCTACACTCCCGCCCCGCAGCGCACCACCGGCTACTATTCCCTCCCCCTCCTCGTGGGCGAGAACATCGTGGGCC
>JAAZBW010000324.1 GCA_012513625.1 Actinomycetales bacterium
GCGCTCGACTGGTGACATCTACGTCGCAATGACCCGGTGCACGCGCCGACTCCATGCCGTATATCGGGACACGCTTCCCGAGGGATGGGACCACGATTCGGGCGGGGGCGCCGGGTAGCGGGCGATATGGGAGACACTGGCCGAGTGGCTAAAGCACTTCTCCTGGAAAATCCGCACCACGAGACCGATGCGCTCCTTCGCGCCGTCGGCCTCGAGGTTGAGCGGCACCCTGGCGCCCTCGACGAGGACGAACTGATCGAGGCACTCGACGGCGTGAGCGTGCTCGGTATCCGCTCGAAGACCCGAGTCACGGGGCGCGTCCTCGCCGAGCACCCGCAGCTGGAGGCGATCGGCACGTTCTCGATCGGCACCACGCAGATCGACCTGAAGCGGGCCACCCGGGGGGGTGTCGCGGTATTCAACGCGCCCTTCTCCAACACACGCTCGGTGGTGGAACTGGCGATCGCCGAGATCATTGCGCTGAACCGCCGCCTGACCGAACGAGACCGGGCTCTGCACGAGGGCCGCTGGGAGAAGTCCGCGGCAGGCGCGCACGAGGTGCGGGGCCTCACCCTTGGCATCATTGGGTACGGCAACATAGGAACGCAGCTCTCGGTGGTGGCCGAGGCCCTCGGTATGGGGGTGCTGTTCTTCGATGTGCAGGAACGCCCCGCTCTCGGCAACGCAAAGCGCTGCCGCACGATGGAAGAGGTGATCCGCAATTCTGACGTCATCTCAATCCATGTGGACGACTCACCCTCGAACACCGGCCTGATTGGCGCCTCGGAATTCGCGCAGATGCGTCAGGGTTCCCTCTTCCTCAACCTTTCGCGCGGTTTCGTGGTGGACGTGGAAGCACTGCGGGATGCCATCGTGGAAGGCCACATCGCGGGCGCAGCAGTGGACGTCTACCCGGAGGAACCAAAGGAAAACGGTGGAGACTTCGCCTCCCCCCTGCGTGGGCTGCCGAATGTGATCCTCACGCCCCACATCGGAGGCTCCACCCTCGAGGCACAGTATGAGATCGGTCAGTTCGTGGGAAACAAGCTCGCACGGTACGCGCAGTCAGCCTCCACGGACATGTCGGTCAATCTGCCCCGCATCTCGCTGACTCCGTCGCCCGCTTCACGGTTCCGGGTGGCCTGGGTACACCGCAACATGCCGGGTGTACTGGCGCTCATGAACCAGACGTTCGCCGAATCGGGCGCCAACATCGCAGGACAGATCCTCGGCACCGTCCAGGAAATCGGCTACATGGTCACAGACCTGAGCTCGGAGATCCCTCCGGAGGCGCTTGATGCGCTCCGCGATATGGAGGGCACCATCCGGCTGCGGATCCTGGAGCGCCACCCCCGCCACTAACGGGTTGCTCCTGCCACGGACTAGGTGGCTGATGATCCGGTGGTACCGAGGGCTTCCCCTCCCCCGGAACCACCGGACGAGATGCCACTCTCGCGCCGCAACTCTGCGATCGCGTTCTCAAAATCATCAAGAGTGGTGAAGGACGAGTATACAGAGGCAAAGCGCAGGTAGGCCACAGTGTCGAGGTCCCGCAGCGGGCCGAGGATCGCACGGCCCACATCGTTCGTGTCCACCACCGAAAGCCCCAGCGACCGCACCTGCTCCTCGACACCCTGGGCGAGGACTGCGATCTGATCGTCTGTGACGGGCCGGCCCTGGCAGGCCTTACGCACACCGGTGATGATCTTTTCCCGCAGGAACGGTTCGGAGACGCCGCTCCTCTTCATCACACTCAGCGTGGCCGACTCCACCGTGGTGAAGCGCCGGTGGCACTCGGGGCATTCTCGGCGCCGCCGAATGGTGGTTCCGTCATCCGCCGTGCGCGAATCAACAACGCGCGAATCAGTGTGGTGACAGAAGGGGCAGTGCATTCCCGAACCGTAGTGGGCCGCTCCCGCGGCGTGCAACCGATCCGCACACAGGCTCACTTCTCCTCCCTGCGGGGTGCCCGGCCGGGATGGGCTCAGCGCTCCGCCGGGACGACCAGCACCTGGCCGGGCTGGATGGTGGCGTTGGCCAGCCCGTTCAGGGAGACGATCTCCGCCACGGTCCCCCGCACGTCCGCACCGGGGACGGCGGCCGCGATCGACCACAGCGTGTCACCCGCTCCCACCACCACTGTGCCTCCGGCGACAGGCTCGGAGCGCAGCGCAAGGCCCAGCGCTGCACCCGCGGCGATGGCGACCACCGCAGCCACCAAGCCCACGAGCATCCGGACCGCAAGCCGACCGCGAGCGGTCAGGATGAGGGGTGCTTGCGTGACATGGATCCGCTCGGTGGTGGCGCGGGCCGCTACGAAGGAGCGCTCAGACCAGCGTTGGGTTGCCGCAAGGGCCAGCTCACCGGTTCGCTGCTCGGCCCCGGCCTGTGCCACCTCCGAATCGGCGACCACCCGCAGGTGCCGCAGCGGCGGCCGGGGAGCCGCGGGGGAAAGCGTGATTGGCAGAGCACTCATTTTGTCCTCCTCGAACACATGTTCGTCGAACGTCTGTTCCAAATGTAGCGAAGACGCCCGACGAAGTCGAGACACACTCGAACAGGTGTTTGATAACTGTTCGATCACGCCCTACGCTTCAATCAGTGAACCGGCACCCACTGACACGAACGATCGGGAGTGACGATGGAGCAACGAGAGGACCTCACAGCGCGGCAGGCGCTCGTGATGGTAACGATCCGCACGGCCCTCGCGGAGCGCGGCTTCCCGCCCACCATGCGTGAGATCGGAGATGCGGTCGGACTCCAGAGCCCCTCGTCCGTCAAGCACCAGCTGGATGCGCTTGAGCGCAAGGGATACATCCGCAGGGACCCATTCCTCCCGCGTGCCCTCGAAGTGGTAGAGGAGCATGGATCCGCAGCCGTGGAGGACACCGGCACGGCCTCCGTTTCCTTCCTCGGCCATGAGTCGGCGGTGGGTGCGCTCGTCCCGCTCGTCGGCCGGATCGCGGCCGGAGGCCCGCTGCTCGCGGAGCAGGACGTGGAGGACGTGTTCACCCTTCCACGCCAACTCGTGGGTGAGGGAGAGCTCTTCATGCTGCGCGTCACCGGCGAGTCCATGATCGATGCGGCGATCTGCGACGGTGACTGGGTGGTGGTCCGCCGCCAACCCACCGCAGAGAACGGGGAGATCGTGGCAGCTCTGCTGGACGACGAGGCCACGGTGAAGACCCTGCAACGCCGCGATGGGCACATGTGGCTGGAGCCGGCGAACCCGTCCTACTCTCCGATCCTCGGAGACCACGCCGCCGTGCTCGGCAAGGTGGTCTCGGTCCTCCGGTCCCTCTAGCCTGCCCGGCGCGCAGCGAGCTTCCGGAGCGAGGTGCGCACCACCGCCCCGTCACGCGTCGGCCAGAAACCCGGCAGCGAACTGAGGAGGAAGCGCCCGTAGCTGGCGGTGGCCACCCGTGAATCGAGGATCGCCACCACGCCCTGATCGGCGGAGCGCCGGATCAGCCGGCCCGCGCCCTGCGCCAACAGGAGCGCTGCGTGGGAGACAGACACTTCGAGGAACCCGTTGCGCCCCTGCTCGGCCGCAACCTCGGTACGGGCGGACATGATCGGATCGTCCGGGCGCGGGAACGGGATCCGGTCGATCGCCACGAGCCGGCAGGTGTTCCCCGGAACATCAACTCCCTGCCAGAGGGAGAGGGTGCCGAACAGGCTCGCCGCCGGGTCCGCGGCGAACGCGCGTACCAGCTCCGGCAACTGGTCCTCCCCCTGGCACAACACCGGTGTGGAAACCCGCGCGCGCACGTACTCGGCTGCGCGTTGCGCCCCACGCAGTGAGGAGAACAGCCCGAGAGTCCCGCCGCTCGCGGCCTCCATGAGCTCCGCGAGCTCGGCGAGGGCCTCTTCAGCCACCCCGTCACGGCCCGGACGTGGGAGGCGTGCCGCCACATACACGATGCCCTGCCTCGCGTAATCGAACGGCGAGCCGTAGTCC
>JAAZBW010000325.1 GCA_012513625.1 Actinomycetales bacterium
CACGCCGCAGCGGGATCCAGCTCGTCCCATGACAGGTATGCAGAACCCCTGATCCATTGCCACTCTCGGAGATCCCACCCGGTCTGGTCCAGGAGCCACCATCCGGGAAGGGCTTCTGATACGAATTTCGATACGATACTGTTGCGTTATTCAGAGCTTGCGGGGGCAGGGATCACTGCGCCCGCCTCCGCCCGGTTCCGATTGTGTCCGGAAAGTGGCTGTAGTCAGCCACTTTCCGGACACAATCTGCCGGGCCGCGGAGGCGCCCCAAACGAAGACGAGGATCCATGACAGAGACTGCCCGGCCCCGAACCGAGGGCCTCGAGAGCCAGTCCAAGAATTCCCAGCAGGGCGCCCAGAGCGCCCCGTCCGGAAACGTCCAGCACGGCGCCCAGAGCGCCCAGCCTGGAAACGCCCAGCAGGGCGCCCAGAGCGCCCAGTCCGGGAATGCCCAGTCCGCGGTCGCCGCACCCGGCCCCACGCCGGCGCCCCGCAGCCGACCCGAGCGTCCGCAGCACGTGGCCGTGGTGGAGTCCGTGGAGCGAATCACCCCCAACCTGGTGCGCATCATCGCTGGCGGGGCGGGCCTCGCAGACGTGGAGGACAAGGGCTTCACCGACTCCTACGTCAAGATCCTCTTCGCCGACCCGGCGCTCGGGCTCGAGCCGCCGTTCAACCTGGCGAACCTCCGCGAGACCCTCCCGCCCGAGCAGCTCCCGGTCACCCGCACCTACACGGTCCGCTGGTTCGATCTGGAGAACCAGCGCCTCGCCCTCGACGTGGTGGTGCACGGCGACTCCGGGATCGCCGCACCCTGGGCCGCATCCGCGATGCCCGGGAACCGATTCGCGTTCCACGGCCCCTCGGGCGCCTACGCCCCTGCGCCGCACACCCGATTCCACGTGTTCGCCGGTGACCACTCGGCCCTCCCCGCGATCACCGCGGCGCTCGAACGGCTTCCGGAGGACGCCCGCGGCGTGGCCCACATCGAGCTCACCGACGCCCGGGACATCATCCATCCCAACGCCCCCGAGGGCGTCGAGCTCAACTGGCTGATCAACGAGGACGTCCATGACGTGGACCTCCTCGCCCGGACCCTGGACGCCGGACCCTGGGGCGAAAGCGACGGCGTGTTCGTCTTCGCCCATGGGGAACGCGAGTCCATCAAGGCCGTGCGCCGGGTGCTCGCCCGCCGCGGCATCACCCGCGAGTCGATCTCGATCTCCGGCTACTGGGCCCGCGGCCGCGCAGAAGACGTCTTCCAGGCCGAAAAGCGCCTCCCCATCGGCAAGATCGAGGAGGACGCGGCGTAAGGGGAAGACGCGGCGCAAGAGGAAGCGGCATAGGAAGACGCCGCGTAAACGGGACCACCCGCCGTCGGCAATCCTCGATACGGAGCTGCTACCAGCGGTTGCGGACGTCCTCCGCGAACCCGAGCACGCCGTCCACCTCGATGCGGTCCTCCCCCGCGCGCACCCAGCCCGAGTAGTGGCCGAACACCTGGTGTGCCTTCATTGAGAGGACCCCGAGATCGGTGATGGCCGCGTGATCCCAGAACGGCTCGAGCACCACCTCCACGGACGGGGAGGAGATGCGCCAAGGAGCGAGCCAGTCGGAGTGGTCGTACACCCAGGTGAGGTCCTCGTGGATGGGAAACAACCGCCCGTCCACCTGGAGGGCGTTCTCCCGCGAGCCGGTACCGTCCGTCCACTTCCCGCCAAACTGGAGGCCCAGATCGTGCCCGCCGCTGCGCCCGGCCCCCGCCCCCCAGTTCCACCACATGCTGTAGGGCCAGCGCCCGCGGCCGTGATCGAGCATCGCCCACGACTCCCCCGCCGGTAGCTCGAACCGCACCCCATCGAGCTCGATCCAGCCGCGCGCCGGGCGCGCCACATCCTTCACCGTGTACTGGAAGCGGGTCTCGCTCCACGGCACCACCACGCCGAGCGCCTCGTGTCCGGGGGGCCGTTCGGCGACGACGTCGCAGCGCACCTCCCCGAATCCCCCGCCGCAGTCCGGGGTTCCCTTCGCGAGGCCGTAGGCGCGGAGGCGGGTTCCGCCCTCGACCTCCTCCACGCGTGCACCGATCCGACCGGGCGCTGGTGGGAGCAGGCGGCCGTTGGTGCCGGTGGAGCCGCCGATGGCGGGGCCGTCCCCGAGCGAGCCCGGGAGCACGGCGCCGTAGCCGAACGGGACGATGGCGGCGCCGTCGAACCGGCGGGCGGTGGGGATCTCGTAGACCCAGACGGAGTGGGAGGAGGCATAGTCCACGTCCGAGATGGTGAAGGAGAAGAGGTGCGTGGGGGTGGTGACGAGCCAGTACTCCCAGCGCTTGTTGCGGCCCCAGGAGGAGCGGCCGGCGCCGATGCCGGACGTGTCGTGGAGCTGGGTGCGGGTGAAGCCCACGGCGCACGGGTTGAGGCGGCCACCGGGGGTGGTCAGGGAGACGGGGGAGGTGATTTCGCGTTCGCCGGTGAACATGGGTTCACGCTACCGCGCGTGAGAGCGTGCACCGGCTCAGCGGCGGCGCTTGGCCGCCTTCCTGCGGGCCTCCGGCGGGACCAGGACCTCGAAGCGCTCAAGCACCACGGGAGAGGCCTCGTCAAAGGTGGCGCCCTCCGGCAGCCGCGAGGCGAAGAACGCGCGGTGGGCGGCACGCCAGTCCTCGAGTGAGTCCTCGCCCTCGGCCAGGGCGTGTCCCTCCTCCACCTCGCGGAACGGGATGGTGCGCACGTGGGTGACGCGGATGAGCGCGCGGGGGTGGGATTCGCCGTCGAGGATGATGGAGAGCTGGCCCACGGCGGGAAGTTCCACTCCCTCGGCCTCGTACTCGGAGAACAGGCTGGCGGTGGCGGTTTTGACGCCCTGGAGGACCCGGTCCAGGAGCCGCGTGGCGGTCTCCGGGTCCGCGCCGAACGCCCACGCGGGCGGCATCACGGACTCCAGCACGGATGGGCCGCTGACGCCGCGAATGGGGTTGAGGGCTCCGCGGACCCTCGCCTCGGCCCAGAACTGCTCGATCTGCTCGCTCACGGGTTCGAGCGTACTGCGTTCGCGGGTGACGGCCCGGCCGGGGGCGGAGAGGTGCCGCTCGCCGCGCCCGTGACTGCCCGGCCCGGCGCGGAGGCGTGCCGCTCGCCGCGCAGGTCCCCACAGCCCGCAGCCCAGCGTTCTCCGCTCGCACCGTTCGCCCCTACCGGTACGCGTCACCGGGCTAGCCTCGGGCTATGGCAGTGGACGTGCGCAGCGCCGCGCACCCGGACGCCCGTAGAGGCGCGGAAATCGAAGTGGCAGATCGGCTCCGGGCCGCCCTGCCGGACGGCGTCCACCTGCTCGAGAACGTCTGCATCACCCACGATGCCGAGGAGTGCGAGATCGACCTCCTCATCCTGTGGCCGGGCACCGGCGTGGCGGTCCTCGAGGTGAAGGGCGGACAGGTCTCGATCGAGCAGGGCACGTGGATGCAGGCGGACCGGGAGGGGAAGCACCCGCTCCGGAACCCGGTGGCGCAGGCGCAACGGGCGAAGCACATCCTCATCGGCTACTTCCGGGACCGGCTGCCCTCCTTCGGCGGGATCGGCAGGGTGGCGCACCTCGCCGTCCTGCCCTACAGCACGCTGCCACAGGACTTCCAGGTGCCGGACGCCCCGCCGGAACTGGTGGTGGACTCCCGTGGAATCGGGGAGCTTCCCGGCAGGATCGTCCGGGCGCTCCGACGCCAGGGCGGGGAGCACCCTCCCCTCGGCGCCCAAGCAGCCGGCTTCGCCCTCAAGAACCTCCACGCCACGGCCCGCGCCATCGAGAACGAGCAGAACCGGGCACGAGAGCTGGAGGACGCCTCCAACCGGCTGACCGCCGAGCAGGCACGGGTGATCGAACTACTCTCCCTCCAGCGCCGCGCCCAGCTGATTGGCGGCGCCGGCTCCGGCAAGACCCACCTCGCCATGCTGAAGGCCCGCGAGCTCACCCGGTCCGGCCACCGCACGGCGCTCCTGTGCTACTCGCGCGGGCTCGCCCGCGATTTCGAACTGCAGGCCGCCACCTGGCCGGAGGAGGAGCGCCCCGCCTACGTGGGCATGTTCCACAGCCTCCCCCGCTGGTGGGGCAGCTCCTCGCGCGAGCCGGTGGCGGGAATCGAGGCGGTCTCCGAGTACTACGAGCACCACCTCC
Source organism: Actinomycetales bacterium (assembly GCA_012513625.1). Lineage (GTDB taxonomy): Bacteria > Actinomycetota > Actinomycetes > Actinomycetales > Actinomycetaceae > JAAZBW01. The sequence continues at coordinate 4,171 of JAAZBW010000325.1, forward strand.
CGCGTGAGCTCATCGAGGTCGCCCGCTCCCTCCCAAAGGACCAGCTCTTCGACGCCGTGGTGGTGGACGAGGCCCAGGACTTCTCCTCCGAGTGGTGGGACGCGCTCCAGTCCTGCGTCACGGACCCGCACGAGGGAGTCCTCTGGGTGTTCACCGACGAGCACCAACGCATCTTCGACCGCGAGGGCACCGCCCCCATCACCCTCTCCCCCTTCCTGCTGCGCGAGAACCTCCGCAACACCCCGCAGATCGCGAGCTCGTTCGCTCCCCTCAGCCCGGTGGAACAGCGGGTCCGTCTCGACGACGGCGCCCCCGTGCGTTTCGTTGACGTCGATCCGGAGGACGTGATCGGGAGGGCCGACGACACCGTGGTGGCCCTCGGCCTGGAGGGCTGGGCGGACGGGCAGATCGCCCTCCTGACCACCGGGAGCCGGCACCCCGTGCAGGTGGACGCGGTGGAGTACGCCGGCTGAGATGCGTACTGGGACGAGTTCTTCGCCGGTGGGAACGTGTTCTACGGGCATGTGCGCGGGTTCAAGGGGCTCGAGCGCTCGGCCGTGGTGCTCGCGGTGAACAGCCGTCCCGGCGTGGGCCAGGCGGCGGAGGCGCTCTACGTGGGGATGTCCCGCGCACGGTCGCTCCTCGTGGTGGTGGGAGCCCGGGAGGAGGTCGAGGCGATCGGCGGCCCCGGCGTGCTGGCGGCCCTCGATGAGGGCACCCCGTGGAATCCCCCGCCGGGTTGATTCCTATCGACCGCCGTCGGCGTGACTGGCCAATGGCAACCCGGCTGAGCCTTCACTGCACGTAGGAAGAACGAACGCAATCCCTCGATATCCCCAGCCTTGCGGACATCCTGAATCGCACGTAACAACCAGGCCCCCCTACTAGTTGGAAGTTGGCGGCTCTCTCCAACCTGAGTTGGAGCGTTCACGGAGCGTGCAACCCGATGCGGTGTCTGGTTGGAAGTTCTGCGCGGACTACAAGCTCAGTTGGAGGAAGAGCTCCGCGGAGTTGACCGATGGCGGCGCCTCATGAGAGCCCGAGAACCGCGACGTTTGACGCGGCCCGTGGCTAGG
>JAAZBW010000326.1 GCA_012513625.1 Actinomycetales bacterium
ACCCGGTGGTGGATCTCCCGGATGGTGGCGTCCTTGCTCATGAGTTCGCGCTCGCGGATCCGGATCTCCGAGACGTCCCGCACCATGATGATCGCGCCGCGCCTGCGCCCGTACTCGGTGAGTGGGATGGCGCGCAGGGTGAGTGAGACACCGTAGGAGTCCACTTCGGACTGCCACGCCGCGCGTCCCATCAGCACCACGGGGAGAGACTCGTCCACCACCGTGTGAACCTCGATCCGCTCGGTGATCTGCGAGGCGAGCACCTTGCCCACGAGCGGATCCGGGAGTCCGAGACGGTGGAAACAGCTCATGGCGTTCGGGGAGGCGTACATGACGATCCCGTCCGCATCGATCCGGACGATGCCGTCTCCCACCCGGGGTCCGCCACGCCGGGCCCCCGGTGCGGACGTCTGCGGGAACTCGCCGCGGGTGATCATGCCGCACAGATCGTCTGCGAGCGCGAGGTAGTTGACCTCGAGGCGGGAGGGGCTCCGTGCAATCCCGAGGTTGGCCTCGCGGGCCATCACGGCGATTGCCCGGCCGTTGCACACCACCGGCACGAGGTCCTCACGGACCGCATAGGACCCGGTCCAGCGTGGTTCCGTTGAGTGCTGGATCATTCCCTCCGAGAGTGCGCGGCGCATGGTCTCCACGCGGCCGTAGGGGAGTCTGTGACCCACCACATCGTCCTGGTGGACCGTCACGCCGGTGGACGGACGGCAGTGGGCGGCCGCGACGAACCCGCCCTCGCCGTCGTCGACCCACAGCACCAGGTCAGAGAAGGAGAGGTCCGCCACCACCTGCCAGTCCACGACGAGCAGGTGCAGCCACTCCACCTCGATTGCGCTGAGCTGCCGGTACTCGCGCAGGATCTCGCCAAGACTCGCCACGGCGCCCAGCCTACGTCCCCAGCCGTTAGGGTTGTGTCCGGACACTGCCACCACCCTCCCGGGAGGACGAGATGAAGAAGTTCACTGCCGAGGCCACCTATTCCATCCCCGCTGCGAGGGTGCGTGAGATCCAGTCCGACGAGGCGTTCGTGGACTTCCTCGCCCAGCGCTTCGCGGGCGAGTTCGGTGCCGAGGTGCGCTCGCGCTCGGTGACAGTGGAGGGTGAGACCGCCACCATGGTGGCCACCGTGTACGCCCCTGCAGAGAAGCTGCCGTCGATGGCGCGGCGCTTCCTCCCGCAGGGGGTCGAGGTCACCATCCGCCAGAACTGGGACGCCCCGGCTGCGGACGGCTCCCACACCGGCGAGTTCCTCGTGTCCACGAAGCCGGACAAGGCCACCATGCGCACCCGATTCGTGCTGCGTGACGCGGGTGAGGGCTCACGCCGCTCCCACACTGGCGAAATCTCCGTGAAGGTGCCCCTCGTGGGCGGCGCCGTGGAGAGTCAGGCCCTCAAGTACACGGACAGGGTCATGGGGATCGAGGCGCGCGTGCTCGAGATGTACCTGAAGGAGAACTCCGGCCAGTAATTTCCGACGGCGGCGCTCGCCTTCCGTCGCGCCCGCTCGGTCACCCGCCCTGCGTGTGCCGAAACACGCAGGTAGCCTGTGCGTATGACGAGCCCAAGTCCTTCTGCGCCCCCCGCCCGCGCGTATGGGCGGTGACCCCGTGATCGTGCCGCCTGCGCTGTCGTCGGCCCGCGCATCGGACGAGGGGCTCATCCCCTCCCCCACAATGGCGGTGGAACGAACCGGGAGGCTCACATACGTGGCCAGGAATGAGAACGGCGCCGAGGTGCGGGTCGGCACCGAGTCCGTGCCGGGCACGTTCACGCCCGGCGAGTTGCTCAAGATCGCACTCGCAGCATGCAACGCGATGAGCGCAGAGGCACGGCTCGTCCACACGCTCGGGCCGGAGTTCGACTCGGAAACCGTGATCGAGACGCTGAAGCACGAGCAGGAGGAGCGCTATGCGCGGTTCCGCGTGACGCTCACCGCGCCGGTCCAGGACCTCGAGGAGGAGAAGCGGGACCGACTCAGCGAGCGCGCCACCGTGGCGGTACAGAAGAACTGTACGGTGGGCCGCACCCTCGAGGCCGGCGCCGCCTACGAGTTCCTCTTGGCGGGTGAGGGCGAGTGAGCGGGACGGCGTCCGGCGACACCCCGGGCGGCAGCCGCCTCCAGATCATCGGGCAGGTGCTGGACCTGGCCGTGCGGCTGCCCTCGCGCGGCATCCACCGGCGCGTTGACCGCCACCGCGGGAAGGAGCCGCACGCGAGTCCGCAGCGGATCGTGGCTCGGCTCGAGAGGGAGTACCTCGGCCAGGTGGGCCGGGTGGGCGGCACGGTGGGCGCGACGGCGGCGGTTCCTGCCGTGGGGACGGCGGCTGCCGTGGGGCTTGCCGGAGTCCAGTTCGCAGAGTTCCTCACCGACTCCGCACTCCATGTGATGGCTGTGGCCGATGTGCACGGCGTTCCCCTCGACGATGTGGACCGGCGCCGCACCCTGCTGCTCGCCACCCTACTCGGTGAAGAGGGTGCGGCCGCCGTCCAGCAGGAGCTCGGCTACTCCGGCGTCTTCTGGGCGCGCAGCCTGCTCACCAAGCTGCCCATCGCCTCCGTCCGCGGCCTCAACCGGCGCCTGCGGGGCATGGTGCTGAAGCAGGGAGCGCGCTCCGGGGGCCGTGTGGCGCTCGGGCGGCTGCTGCCGTTCGGGATTGGTGCCGTGATCGGCTACACGGGCGCGCGGCGGATGGGCCGGGAGGTGGTGACCGGCGCGCGGAGTGCGTTCGGCCCCGCTCCCAGCACCTTCTCCCGCGAACGGGGAGAGGTGTTGCGGCTCGCCCACGTGGAGGTGCTCGAGGACGAACGGGACACGCCGGATTCGGCGAGCGGCGACGTCGGGGTGAACTGAGCGGGGCGCGGACCCTCACGTGGCCCACCACCGGCCACCCGCCTCCCTTCACCGGTCACCCGCCACCTGTCGCGCACCGAGGCGGCTCGTGGGCCGCGACGCCGTCGTCGTAGACTCGCCCCCATGGCAATCCACACCGGATACGAGGACCTGTTGCGTGACGTCCTGGAGAACGGCGCGGAGAAGGGCGACCGCACGGGGACGGGCACCCTCTCGGTGTTCGGACGGCAGCTTCGCTACGACCTGAGCCAGGGGTTCCCGCGGATCACCACGAAGTTCGTGGCCATGAAGCCCATCAAGGGCGAGCTCCTCTG
>JAAZBW010000327.1 GCA_012513625.1 Actinomycetales bacterium
CGATCCACTTCCAGGAGTGGTGGGTGCGGTACCGCGCCCAGATTCCCGCGGAGTCGTTCGTGAGCGTCGGCGCGGATTCCGCCAAACCCGCGCCCGGCGTCCTCTCCGCGATCGACGAAGCCGACTTCGTCCTCTTCCCGCCGTCCAACCCCGTGGTCAGTATCGGGTCTATCCTCGGCATTCCCGGAATCCGGGATGCGGTGGCCGCCAAGACCGTGGTGGGGGTCTCCCCCATCATCGGCGGGGCCCCGGTGCGGGGGATGGCGGACGCCTGTCTGCGCACGATCGGGGTGGAGACCAGCGCCCGGGCGGTGGCTGAGCACTACGGCGCCGACCTGTTGGACGGCTGGCTGGTCGACGAGGCCGATGCGGACACCGTCGTCGCGGGGGTGGAAGTGCGGGCCATGCCGCTGTACATGAGCGATCCGGAGCGCACCGCGGCGATCGCGGGCGCCGCCGTGGACCTGGCGCTGGAGCTGAAGGAACGGTCATGATCACGATCTGGGGAGTCGAGGGGATCCCCGAGGTGCAGCCCGGGGACGACCTTGCCGCGCTGATCGCGGAGCGGACGGAGCTCGCCGACGGCGACATCCTCGTCGTCACTTCCAAGGTGGTGAGCAAAGCCGAGGGGCGAATCCGCGCGATGAGCCGCGAGGAGGCCATCGACACGGAGACCGTGCGGGTCGTGGCCCGCCACGGCAGTACGCGGATCGTGCAGACCCGGCACGGTCTGGTGATGGCGGCGGCCGGGGTGGACTCCTCGAATGTGGCCCCGGGGCACGTGCTGCTGCTGCCCGAGGATCCGGACGCGTCGGCGCGGCGGATCCGCGCCGGGCTGCGGGACCGCGCAGGCGTGCAGGTCGCGGTGATCATCTCGGACACGTTCGGGCGGCCGTGGCGGATGGGCCAGACCGATATCGCGATCGGGGCCGCGGGCATCGCCGCCCTGGAGGACATGCGCGGGCAGCGCGACACCCACGGCAACGTGCTCGAAGTGACGCTGAACGCGGTTGCTGACGAGCTCGCCTCCGCCGGGGAGCTGGTAAAAGGCAAGGCCTCGGGGATCCCGGTGGCTGTGGTGCGCGGCCTAGGCCACATGGTCACCGCGGAGGACGGGGAGGGTGCGCGAGTCCTGGTACGCCCCGCCGACCAGGACCTGTTCCGCTACGGTTCCCGGGACGTCATCCACGCGCGCCGCACCATCCGCGAATTCACCGACGACCCCGTGGACCCGGAGGCGGTGCGCCGCGCGGTGGCCGCGGCCATTACCGCGCCTGCCCCGCACCACACCACGCCGTGGCGGTTCGTGCTCCTGGAGTCCGCGGACGAACGCACACGGCTGCTGGACGCGATGGCGGAAGCGTGGGTTGCGGACTTGCGGGCGGACGGGCTGTCTGAGGAGCGCATTGCGCGGCGGATCCGGCGCGGGGATGTGCTGCGTCGCGCCCCCTATCTGATCGTGCCGTGCCTCGTGGCGGAGGGCGCGCACAGTTATCCGGATGAGCGCCGCGCCTCCGCGGAGCGCGCCATGTTCCTGGTGGCCATGGGTGCGGGGGTGCAGAACCTGCTCCTGGCCTTGACGGTTGAGGGCCTGGGTTCGGCGTGGGTGTCGTCCACGATGTTCTGCCCCGACGTGGTCCGCGAAGTGTTGAAGCTTCCCGAGGACTGGCAGCCGATGGGGGCGGTCGCGGTCGGGCATCCCGCGGCGCCGCCCAAGCACCGGCCGCCGCGCGACCCGGAAGCGTTCATCGAAGTGCGGTAGCCCGCGAGAACCGGGGACGTGGCGGCCGCGCTTCCGGGGAGGCGCGGCCGCCACGGGCAGCAAGCCCGGATCAGACCACGGGCAGCCGGGTGCGGCGCAGGCTCGCGGCCACCCCGTCGTTGGCTTCGGCGATGGCGCGGCGCTCCGCGGGCACTTCCCGGTAGAGGGTGTCGCGCTGGCGCAGAGGGCGTCCGAGCGGTTCTACCATGGCGCGCATCTCGCTGATGGTTTTGAACGACCCGTTGGTGGA
>JAAZBW010000328.1 GCA_012513625.1 Actinomycetales bacterium
GGACTCGCGTGAGTACCTGAAGTCCATCGGGTACTGACACAGGCCTCCGTGAGGGGGAACGGGGGGCGGCGTCGCTGACGCCGCCCCCCGCTGTTGTTCCTGGGCGGGTGGGCGCCGGGGGACGTAGGTCCTGGGCATCGTTGCAGTTCCGAGAACTCCGTCCGAAATGTGAGATATGCGGCTCGGATCGAGAGATGGCCGTATTCACAAAAATACCCTAGGGGGTATTTTTCTTCCCATGAGCGCACCCGCACCCCGCCGCCTCGTCATCCTCGGCGCCGGCACTGCCGGCGCCACAGTCGCCAACAAGCTGCGGAGGCGCCTCGCTCGCGACGAGTGGCGCATCACTGTGGTGGCCAAGGACGACCTCCACGACTACAAGCCCTCCTACCTGTTCATCCCCTTCGGTATGGACCGCCCGGAGGACACCCGCAAGGCGGCACACACGTTCCTCCCCGACGGCGTGGAGCTCGTGATATCCCCCATCGAGTCCCTCGATCCAGACGTGAGGACGGTCCGCCTCGCCAACGGCACCCACCTCGAGTACCACACGCTCATCATCGCCACGGGCGCCCACATCCGCCCCGATCAGACCGAGGGAATGCTCGGGCCCGAGTGGCACGCCAGCGTGGGTGAGTTCTACTCCCTCGAGGGAGCCACCGCACTCCGGGACCGCCTCCGCGACTGGACGGGCGGGCGCCTCGTGGTCCACATCTCCGAGATGCCGATCATGTGCCCCGTGGCACCGCTCGAGTTCGTCCTGCTGGCGGACGCTGACCTGCGCCGGCGTGGGCTGCGCGATGCAACCGAGATCATCTTCGTCACGCCGCTGGACGGCGCCTTCACCAAGCCCGTGGCCTCCCGCATCCTCGGGGACCAGCTGGAGCGGCGCGGCATCCTGGTGGAACCAGACTTCATGATCGAGCACGTGGACCAGGAGGCGGGCGCCATCGTCTCCTATGACGAGCGCGTGATCTCCTACAACTAACTCGTCACCGTGCCCGTGAACATGGGAGCCGATTTTGTGGCCGAGGCGGGCCTCGGGGACGACCTGGGCTTCGTGGTGGTGGACAAGCACACGATGCGGAGCGCGGCCTACCCGGACATCTTCGCGCTGGGGGACGCGGCGGCGCTGCCCACCTCAAAGGCGGGAGCCGTGGCCCACTTCTCCATCGACGTGTTCGTGGAGAACTTCGCCGACTATGCGGCGGGCCGCCCCCTCCCCCACGCGTTCGACGGGCACACCAACTGCTTCGTGGAGTCCGGCGCCGGGAAGGCCCTGCTCCTCGATTTCAACTATGAGGTGGAGCCGCTCCCCGGCACCTTCCCCCTGCCAGCGCTCGGCCCCCTGAAGCTCCTCGCCGAGTCACGGTTCAACCACCTGGGGAAGCGCGCGTTCCGCTGGATCTACTGGAACCTGCTCGTGCGCGGGCGGCCGCTCTTCCTCCCCGCCGCCATGTCCCTGCGCGGCAAGGACACGAGCCACCTCACGGCGGGCCCCGCCGCCACGGATTCAACCACCCCCGTCCCCACCTTCTGACCCCCCTCTGCACCGAAAGGACCACCCATGCCCACCGCCACGATCGCCGGAACAACCGTCAACCTGAACGAGGAGGGGTTCCTGACCGAGCCCACCCAGTGGACCGACGAGATCGGCGCAGAACTTGCCGGTTACATCGGACTCGCGATGACCGACGAGCAC
>JAAZBW010000329.1 GCA_012513625.1 Actinomycetales bacterium
ATCGTGTTCCAGGACCCGATGGGATCCCTCGACCCGAGCATGCGCGTACTGGACATCGTGTCCGAGCCGCTGCGCGGGGTCACCCGGGAGGAGCGGCGGGCACGCGTGGAGGCACTGCTCGAGTCCGTGGGACTGCCGCGCGGCGCCGCGGACCGCTATCCGTACCGCTTCTCGGGAGGGGAGCGGCAGCGGATCGCGATCGCCCGCGCGCTCGTCACGGAACCGAAACTCCTGCTGGCGGACGAGGCAGTCTCGGCCCTCGACGTCTCCGTGCGCGCGCAGGTGCTGAACCTGCTGGACGAGATCATCACGGAGAAGCAGCTCACGATGGTGCTGGTGACCCACGACCTGCACGTGGTGCGCCACGCCTGCGAGGTGGTGGCCGTGATGCGGGAGGGCCAGATCGTGGAGTGTGGGCCCACGGAAGCGGTGTTCGAGGAACCCCGCCACCCCCACACGCGCGAGCTGCTGGACGCCATGCCCCGCGTGGCAATCGCGTGACCCACGCCGCGGAAGAGCCAGATTTTCCGGGCTATCGTTGCACGCGGGCACGTTTTCGATCAGTGAAGGAACCTCGATGACAGTAGTGGTGGCGTACAAGTGGGCGGCCAACCCGCAGGATGCCTCGGTGGGAGCGGACGGCGCGGTGGACTGGTCCCGCGCACGGGCCGCACTCTCCGAGTACGACCCGATCGCCGCCCAGGTGGCCCGCAACCTGGCGGACACGAACGGGACCGAGGTGGTCGGAGTCTCCGTGGGGACGTCTGCCCTCTCCGGATCGATGCCGAGCAAGTCCGCGATGTCCCGCGGGATGGACCGCGGCCTCGTCGTGGCGGACGATTCGGTGGCGGACTGGAACCTCACCCAGGTGGCCGCTGCACTCGCCAAGCTCGTGGAGCGCGTGGGGGACGCGGACATCGTGTTCACCGGCGAGGGTTCGATCGACGAGAACGCCAAGATGGTCCCCGCCCTGCTCGCCGGGTTCCTCGGCTGGCCCGCGTTCTTTGACGTGGCCGCCGTGGAGAGGGAAGGCGCTGGCTGGCGGATCACCCAGAACATCCCGGGCGGGAGCCGCACCATCGAGGTGGACGGCCCCGTGGTGGCGGCCGTGGCCACCGACGCCGCGCAGCCCAAGATACCCGGCATGAAGGACATCCTCGCGGCCGGTAAGAAGCCCGTGGAGTCGGTCCCGGCAGCCGAACTCGGCATCGCCGAGACCTCTGCGGAGGTGACGGGCCGGAGCAGGCCGCCCCACCGCGAGCGCGCGCAGCAGCGCTACGAGGGTGGCGGTGCCGCGACGGAGCTTGCGGCGGCGCTCAAGTCCGCAGGCCTGGTCTGAGGGGATGGGAAACATGACGAACTGCTGGATTATCACCACCAACGCCCAGATTGGCAGCATGGTGGAGGCCGCCCGGTCCGTGGGAGGAACGGTCACCGTCCTCGCCGTGGGCGAGGTTGAGGGCTTCGCCGGCGTGGACGCCGTGGTCCGGGTCCCGCTGGCCGAGGGCCTGCCTGCCGAGGCGGCCGGCCCGGCCGTTGCGGACGCGATCGCCGCGAGCGGTGCCGAGATCGTCCTCGCACCGAACCGTGGTGCCGAGCGCGTGCTCGCCGGCGCGGTCGCGGCACGACTGGTAGCCCCTGTCCTCACCGGGGTGACCGGCTACGCGGACGGCACCTTCGACGTCTCGCGTTATGGGATCACGGTGGAGCACACCCGCACGGTGGGCCCCGTCGTCGTGATCATGGACGGCGGGACGGAGGTCCAGGGCGAGCCTGTGGCGGCCACCGAGGCGGACGCGAGGGGCGTCCACGACGCGCGGGTCACCGAGGAGAGTTCCACGCAAGCCCGCGCGGTCAACCTCGCGGCCGCCCAGCGGATCGTGGCCGTGGGCCGGGGCTTCCGCACGGAGGAGGACCTCCAGCTCGCGCGCGACCTGGCGGACGCGATTGGGGCGGAACTGGGCTGCACGCGGCCGCTCGCGGAAGGCTCGGACTGGATGCCGAAGAACACCTACATCGGCGTCTCCGGCGCCGTGGTGGCCCCCGAGCTGTATATCGCGGTGGGAGTCTCCGGCCAGCTCCACCACACCGCCGGCGTGAACGGCGCCGGGACCGTGGTGGTCATCAACGATGACCCGTCGGCGCCCTACTTCGCGGAGTCCGACCACGGCATCGTGGGTGACCTCTACGAGGTGCTGCCGGCACTCACGGCCGCACTGAGGTAGCAGGCTGGGCGTCACCGGGGAGTGGACGCACAACGGGGATCAGGCGCCGCAGGGAAGCGGGGAAGGAGGACGGGATGGCCGAGGTGGACTTCGACGTCATCGTGATCGGTGGCGGCGTGGCCGGGACGGTGGGCGCCTACCAGCTCGCGCAGGCCGGCCGCGAGGTGCTGCTCATCGAGCGCGGCATCGAGGCGGGCTCCAAGAACCTTTCCGGCGGGGTGTTCTACTGCCGGGTGATGGAGCAGGTGTTCCCGGACTTCGTGGAGGCCGCCCCGGTGGAGCGGCGGATCACCCGCAACGTCCTCTCGTTCCTCAACGAGTCCAGCCACGTCAACATCGACGTGTGGGACACCCGGCTCGCGGAGCCCGTCAACGCCGTCTCGGTGCTGCGTGCGAAGCTCGATCCCTGGCTGGCGGAGAAGTGCGAGGAGGCCGGCGTCACCGTGATGCCGGGCGTGAAGGTGGACGGCCTTCTGACCGAGGGCTCCCAGATCGTGGGCGTCCGCTCCGGCGAGGATGAACTGCGGGCCCACGTGGTGGTCGCGGCAGACGGGGTGAACTCGTTCATCGCGCAGGACGCCGGGATCCGTGCCAAGGAGCCGATGAAGAACCTCGCGCTCGGCGTGAAGTCCGTGATCCGGCTGCGCCGCGAGGTGCTCGAGGACCGCTTCCGGCTCACCGGGGACGACGGCGTCGCGTATGCCGTGGTGGGAGACGCCACCCGGTCCGTGGCCGGGGGTGGCTTCCTCTACACCAACACCGACTCCGTCTCGATCGGCGTGGTGCTCCGCCTCGACGACCTGGCAGCGAAGGGCCTCGACTCCTCCGCCGTCCACGACCACTTCCTTGCCCATCCCGCGATCGCTCCCCTCCTGAAGGACGGCGAACTGCTCGAGTACGGCTGCCACCTCACGATCGAGGACGGCCCGGCGATGGTCTCGCACGACCTCACCCTCCCCGGGCTCGTGATCATCGGGGACGCCGCCGGATTCACGCTGAACACCGGCATGACCATCCGGGGCATGGACCTGGCCGCCGGCTCCGCGATTGCGGCCGCCACCGCGATCAACCGGGCCCTCGAGGCGGGTGACTTCTCTCAGGCCGCGATGGACGTCTACCGCACCGAACTCGATGCCGGATTCGTGGGGGCGGACATGAAGACCTACGCCAAGGCTCCCGCGTTCCTCGAGAACGAGGAGATGTACAAGGACGTGGGCCGGCTGCTCGCGGACGTGTTCCACGGCCTGTACAACCTGGACACCACGCCCCGCCGCCACCTCCTCGCCGTCGCGCGCGACGCGCTGAAGAGGTCGAAGCTGACCATGACCCGCCTCGCCCGGATTGGCTGGCAGGCCGTCCGGGCCCTGTGAGAGGAGACCGTATGGCCGACTACCTGGGGAGCGTGCCCGAGCGCCTCGCCCGCAACGTGTACGAGACCGATGAGGAGCAGTCCCACATCGAGGTCAATCAGGAGATCGCCAGGGCCACCGGCACCGGCAAACTTATCGTCCAGGTGTGCCCCGCGCACGTGTACGCGGAGGAGCCGGACGGCACCATCTCGGTGGAGTACGCCGCCTGCCTCGAGTGTGGTGCCTGCCGCGCCGTCGCCGCCCCCGGCGCCCTGACGTGGCACAACCCGCGCGGCGGCATGGGCATCGCCTTCCGCGAAGGCTGAGACTCCCGACCACCCGACGCTGTCTCACCCTTCCGCGGAGGTCTCAGCTGGGTTGGGGGGTGCGTAGGCTCAGCCCATGGGAACCGCACTCGTCACCGGCGCGTCCGCCGGCCTCGGCCTCGAGTACGCGTGGCAGCTCGCCGCCGCGAACCACAACCTGGTTCTGGTGGCCCGCCGCGAGGAGAAGCTCGAGGCGATCGCCGCAGAGATCCGGAACGTGGCCGGCGTGCACGTGGAGGTGCTCGCCCGGGACCTCGCGAACCGTGACCACCTCGACGACGTCGCCGCCCGCCTCACGCTCGATTCTCCCCGTCCCGTGGGGCTACTCGTCAACAACGCTGGCTTCAGCCTCGGGAAGAGCTTCCTGAGTTCCGAGATTGCGGAGGAGGAGCGCGCCCTCGAGGTGATGGTGGGCGCCGTCATGGTCCTCTCCCACGCCGCCGCCCACGCGATGCAGCGGCGCGGCCGGGGGGCGATCCTCAACGTCTCCTCGATCGCGCAGGGCACCGCCATGGGCAGCTACGCAGCCTCCAAGGCGTGGGTGCGGTCCTTCACCGAGGGCCTCGCCACCGAGCTCGCCGGCACGGGCGTGACCGCCACCGTCACACTTCCCGGCTACGTGCACACGGACTTCCACGCCACCGCCGGCCTCAGCAAGGACCGGCTCCCGGAGCCGCTCTGGCTCACTGCGGACCAGGTGGTGGAGGAGTCCCTCGCGGCGGTTCGTCGCGGCGAGGTGATCTCCGTTCCGTCACGGCGCTACAAGGCGGTGGCCGCGGTCCTTGGGCTCACGCCACGCCGTCTCGTTCGCGCCCTCACGGGGTCCAAGGCCCACCGGCGGGTGCTCGGGGATTAGCGCATCCGGGCGATGCCCATCGCCGCGTCGCACAGGTCCTGGCTGCTGATGCTCGAGGGCCCTGCGACTGTCACGGAAAACGCTGCCGCGGCCTCGCCCGTGCCCTCGCTGGCCATGATGGAGCACACGGAGGTGGCCCCATCGCTCTGGGTGAACTGGTAGGCACTCGCCCCGAACTCGGGAAGGTCGGTGACAGTGCCGCCTCCGGCCTGGGCCTGATCCTTCGGTGTGGCCATCCCCTCTGCGGTGGCCCCCGTTCCGGCGATCACGAACGCTGCGGGCGACTCCAGGGAGCCCCCGGTTCCGTTCGTGATGTCGCTGCCGAAGAAGCACAGGAGGAGCGTGGGGGAGGGCTCCGCGATGAGGCCCTCCTCCGGGCTGTCTGCGATATCGAGGCCGGCGGCCGCAGCGATCCCGGTGGGGCAACTCTGCGGCTCGAGCCAGGAGGCCACCACCTCGGGCGTGGTCCGGTTCGGTCCCGCCGGGGCAGCGTCACCGGCCGTCTCTCCACTGCCGCACGCGGCAAGGCTCAAACTGGCAATGGCCGCGGCAGCAAGGACGGCACGCTTCATGGGTCTACTCCTCGGTTCGTGGATCCCCACCATGCTAGACCCGCCTGCGGGGCGCCCTAGGCTGCTCCCATGAGTAACGACACGCACCGGGATCGGCTTGCCCAGCTGGTGGCGGAGCTCGCCGTGGTCCGGGGCCGGGTGACCCTCGCCTCCGGGGTCGAGTCCGACCACTATGTGGACATGCGGCGGGCCACCCTGCACCACGAGGCCGGGCCCCTGATCGGCCACGTAATGCTCGACCTCTTGGACGAGCACGGGTACGGGCCGGGCGAGGTGGACGCCGTCGGCGGACTCACGCTCGGTGCCGACCCGGTGGCGCTCGGCATCATGCACGCCGCCGCCTCCCGTGGTCTCGAGGTGGATTCGTTCGTGGTGCGTAAGGAGACCAAGTCGCACGGCATGCAGCGCCGCATCGAGGGCCCGGACGTGGAGGGGCGGCGGGTGGTTGCCGTGGAGGACACCTCCACCACCGGCGGCTCGGTCCTGCAGGCGGTGGCCGCGTTGCGCGAGGCGGGTGCAGAGGTGGTGGCCTGCGCCGTCGTCGTCGATCGGGATACGGGGGCCCGGCAGGCAGTGGAGGCCGAGGGACTGCCGTACCTGCACGCACTCTCCGTCGCGGACCTCGGGCTGTAGTGCTCCCCCAGCGGCGGTGACCGCGCGCCTCCGCGTTGATCGGTTCTGGTCGGACGCTGGGCGCCCTCGACCTGCCCATTGTGGGCGTGCTGTGGTTGGATGATCGTGCTGCACGCGGGGCACCAAGTGGGAGGAGCGGGCAATGAGTGGCTGGCAGATTGCGCTGATCGTGGTGGGGCTGATCCTCATCGCGATCGTGTTCTGGTTCATTGGGACCTACAACCGGTTCGTGGCGCTGCGGAACCGCGTGGAGGAGGCGTGGCGACAGGTGGACGTCGAGTTGCACCGGCGGCACGATCTGATCCCCAACCTCGTGGAGACCGTGAAGGGCTACGCCGCCCATGAGCGGGCTACCTTCGAGTCCGTGACGCAGGCGCGTGCGAACGCCGTGTCCTCCGGCGGAGACCGCTCGCAGCAGGTCCAGAGTGAGAACATGCTGACGGACGCGATCGGCCGCCTCTTCGCGGTGGCCGAGCAGTACCCGCAGCTGCAGGCGGACGCCAACTTCCGCCAGCTGCAGACCGACCTCACCGGCACCGAGGACCGGATCGCAAACGGCCGCCGCTACTACAACGCGGTGGTGCGCGAGTACAACACCAAGCTCGAGACCTTCCCGGCCTCGATCGTGGGTTCCATGACCGGCTTCCGCCGTTCCACCTACTTCGAGGCACAGGGCGCCGCACGCGAGGCGGTCCAGGTGGACTTCGGACAGGGCGGCGGCACCCGGCCGGCCGCGCCGCAGCAGGAGCAGTTTGGGCCTCCGCAGGGTGGGACGCAGCAGGGCCAGCAGGGCTACCCGCAGCAGGGCCAGCAGGGCTACGGGCAGGAGCCTCCGCACCAGTGACCGCCGATTCTCCAGCCGACGCCGACCGGGTGGTCGGCGTCGGCCCATTTCCGGGGGGCCGCGCTGACTGGCCGGCAGACCCCCGGCTCGATCCCGAACTCCTCGAAGCGGGCGACGCCCGCAACGTGGCGGACGAGTTCCGCTACTGGCGGCTCGAGGCGATCGTGGAGGAGCTGGACACCCGCCGGAATCCCCTGCAGATCGCGATCGAGAACCTGGGGCACGACTTCAATATCGGCAGTGTGGTGCGTACCGCGAACGCCTTCAACGCGGCGGCGGTCCACGTGGTGGGACGGCGGCGCTGGAACCGCCGCGGCGCGATGGTGACGGACCGCTACCTGCACGTCCACCACCACCCGTCAGTGGAGGCCTTTCAGGCGGCGACGGCGGGGCTCACCTTGATCGGTATCGACAACATTCCCGGCTCGGGTCCGTTGGAGGGGGCGGAGGTTCCGCGCGAGGGTGTGCTCGTGTTTGGCGAGGAGTCGGCCGGGCTCTCACCCGAGATGGCCGCGGCGTGCGAGCGGGTCCTCCACATCACGCAGTACGGTTCCACCCGCTCGATGAACGTGGGCGCGGCCGCCGCGATCGCCATGTACGAATGGGCCCGCCAACACCGCTGATCCCGCCAATTCCCGCCGAGTGTGTGGTTCCGTCCCGCCGAGTGATGCTTCTATGTCTG
>JAAZBW010000330.1 GCA_012513625.1 Actinomycetales bacterium
CCAGGACGAGATCGGCACCCCGTTCTGCGTGACCGTGGACTTCGACACCCTCGACGATCAGGCGGTCACCGTGCGTGACCGGGACACCATGAGCCAGGAGCGCGTCTCGCTCGATCGGGTGCGCGAGTTCCTCTCGGACCGTCTGCCCCGCTAGGTGCGCGTGCACGGCAGGAGCAGCGGGCACGGCCAGACTCACGGACACCACTGATGCACGGACCGGCCCTCTCCCACGGCGCAGCCACCCCACCCCTCGATCCGCAGCAGCGGCGGCGGGTGCGGGTGGCTCTTGCCGCCATCACCCTGCCCCTCCTCATCGCCACCCTCGTGGGTCTCGTCTGGCTGTGGCCGCGAGGTGAGACCACGATGGGTTCGCTGCCGATCCGTGCCGACGGCGCCGAGATCGTCTCCGCCACCGTCACCGAAATCCTGCCGCTGGGTGAGGACGGGCTGCCCGCCGTCGTCGAGGAGGGGGAGCGGCCACCCCCGCTCGATCCGTTTCTCGGGGCCGAGGTGCGCGGTCTTCTCACCTCCGGCATGGGCGAGGGCACGGAGGTGCCGATCCAGGTATCGGGGGAGATCCTGGTCAACGGCCTCGACGTCGGAGACGAGATCCAGGTGATCTTCACTTCCGACGCCATGGGAACCGGCAGCCCGTACGTGTTCTACGATTTCGAGCGCGGCCCGCCCCTCGCACTCCTCGCGCTCGCCTACCTGGCCGTGGTGGCGCTCGTGGCGAAGTGGCGGGGCCTCGCGGCCGTCCTGGGGTTGCTGGCGTCCCTGTCCGTGACGGCCGTGTTCATCCTGCCGGCGATCATGGCGGGCGCCCCGCCCCTGCCGGTGGTGCTCGTGGGTGCATCGGCGATGATGTTCCTCGCCGTCTACCTCGCACACGGCGTCTCAATCCGTACCACCACGGCACTACTGGGCACGTACGCGGGCCTCGTGATCACGGCGGTTCTGGGCGTCGTCGCGATTGGGGGTGCCCAGCTGACTGGGGTCCAGTCGGACATGGGGCTCGTGATCTCCACGGTCTTTCCGGAATTGCGCCTGCGCGATCTGCTGCTGTGCGGCCTCATCATCGCGGGCCTCGGCGCGCTCAACGACGTCACCATCACGCAGGCCTCCGCCGTCTGGGAACTCCATGCCGTGAATCCGGATCTTCCGCGGCGGCGCCTGTGGAGCGGCGGTATGCGCATCGGCCGGGACCACATCGCCTCCACCGTTTACACGCTCGCATTCGCCTACGTGGGCACTGCGCTCCCGATGCTGCTGGTGGCCAGCCTCATCGACCGCTCCCTTCTCGAGTTCCTCATCGCCTCCGAGATCGCCGAGGAGATCGTGCGCACCCTCGTCTCCTCGATCGGTCTGATCCTCGCGATCCCCATCACCACGGCGCTCGCCGCCATGCTTGTGCCCAGCCGGAACGTTCCCGCGGGAACGCCTCCCGGGGGTGCCACGGGCGTTCCCGCGGGAACGTCCTCCCACGACGACGCCGCCCCTTCCGCTCCGTCCGAGGGGAGCGGTGCGTAGTGCTCGCCTTCGGTGAGGTGCGGCTCGGCACACCCGTGGTACTTGCCCCCATGGCCGGGGTGACGAATCCGCCGTTCCGCCAACTCTGCCGCGAGGCGGGACTCGAGGGGCTGCCGGGTGGCGCGGGAACAGGCGGCCAGGACGTTCCCGCGGGAACGTCCGCGGGAACGCCTCCGCGCGGCCCAGTTGGTCCGTCCGGCCTCTACGTCACCGAGATGATCACCTCGCGCGCGCTCGTGGAACGCACGCCAGAGACGATGCGCATGATCATCCCCGAGGCCGGTGACCCGGTGCGTTCCGTCCAGCTCTACGGCGTGGACCCGGCAACGATCGCCTCCGCAATCCGGATCCTCGTGGAGGAGGACCGTGCGGACCATGTGGACCTCAACTTCGGCTGCCCCGTCCCCAAGGTCACGCGCAAGGGTGGGGGAGCGGCGCTCCCGTGGAAGAGGGACCTGTTCGAGGAGATCGTCACCGAGGCGGTGCGCGCCGCGGAATCCGCATCGAAGACCCGTTCCCACGTGGTTCCCGTGACCGTGAAGATGCGCATGGGTATCGACGACGCCCACCTCACCTACCTGGAGGCCGGCCGCATGGCAGCGCGCGCGGGCGTGGCCGCCGTCGGGCTGCATGCCCGTACGGCCGCGCAGCACTACTCCGGCCAGGCGCGCTGGGAGGCGATCGCGCGGCTGCGGGAAAACGTTCCCGCGGGAACGCCCGTGCTCGGAAACGGGGACATCTGGTCCGCCGAGGACGCGCTGGCGATGGTGGAGCAGACCGGCTGCGAGGGCGTGGTGGTGGGCCGCGGCTGCCAGGGCCGGCCGTGGCTCTTCACCGATCTGGTGGCCGCCTTCCACGGCTCGGGCGCCCGCGTGCGCCCCGGCCTCGCCGAGGTGGCCGCGGTGATCCGGCGCCACGCCGAGCTCATGGTGGAGCACTTCGGCGAGGAGGACCGGGCCCTGCGCGAGTTGCGGAAGCACGTCTCCTGGTACCTGAAGGGCTACCCGGTGGGCGGGGAGGCACGGCGCACGCTCGCCCTCGTTC
>JAAZBW010000331.1 GCA_012513625.1 Actinomycetales bacterium
CTCATCTACTCCACGATCGGCTTCGCCATGTGGGGCGCCGCCATCGCCGCCGCCGCCGGTTCGCCGTGGGGCATCGCCGCCACCATCGCGATCGTCGCCCTCGTCGCGTACGCGATCGTGCGGAAGCGCCGCAGGAAGTCCATCGGCGGGGCCGACGAGGTTGTCACCTCTCCCGGCACGCTCGCCTCGGCGGGCCAGTAGTTCCGACGACGACGCGCGCACCCTCCGCCCGAAGGGCGTCTCCGCGCGCACGCAACCCGTGCACCCGCCACAGGATGGGACGATGGGGCCATGGTGAACGGCGGGCCACGCGCGGGTGAACTCCCGCCGGCTGTGTGGGTGACCACGGACCAGTCCCTCGGCTTCACGCTTGCCGCAGTGGCCCTCCTCCTCGCCGCCATCGTGGTGCTCGCGGTCCTCCTGGTCCGCACCGTCCGGGCCCACCAGGTCACCCGGCAGGAGGCAGAACGCCTTCGTGACCTCGCCAAGGACCGCGCTCAGCGCATCTCCACCCTCTCCCACGAGGTACGCACACCGCTTGCCCTCATCAAGGGCGCAGGAGAACTGATCGCCGACGGCTCGGCAGGCACCGTGACGGAGCAGCAGCGCCGGTTCGCGGACACCATCACCGAGAACTGCACCCACGTGATCGAGCTTGCCGAGGGACTGCTCAGCCAGGCCCGCCTCGAGGCGCACCTGTTCGAGCTCCGGCTCGAGAGGATCGACCTTCGCGCCTTCGTGCGCGACGCAGTGCGGGAACTCCGGCGGGTGCACTCCGTGCTCATCCAGCTGGACAACCACGGCCGCCCCATCACGGTAATGGCGGACGCGCGGCTCCTGCGCGAGGCCCTGTGGAACCTGGGGAACAACGCGGTGCGGCATGCCGGCACCGGCGCCACCGTCACGTTCCGCGTGGAGAGGGGCGAGGACCAGGCGATCGTCGCGGTCGCGGACGACGGGCAGGGCATGGACTCCTCGACGCGCTCCCGGATCTTTGAGCCCTTCCAGACCACCTCCGCCTCCGGCACCGGTCTCGGGCTCTCCATCACCAAGATGATCATCGAACTGCACCGTGGCCGAGTTCTGGTGGACACCGCCGCACGGCACGGCACGATCATGTACCTGACCCTGCCCACGAAGGATGAGGATGACTGAGACCCCACCCCAGGTCCTTGTGGTCGAGGACGAACCCCAGATGGCGGAGATCATCGCCTTCGCGCTCTCGCGCAATGGGATGGATGTCCACACCTCTCCCACTGCGGAGGCCGCGTGGCGGGCGCTCGGGGAGCGGCGCTTCGACGCCGTGGTGCTGGACGTGATGCTGCCCGGCATGTCCGGCACGGAGCTGTGCACCCGGCTGCGCAGCCACTCGGACATCCCGATCATCATGCTCTCCGCCCTCTCCGCCCCGGAGGAGCGGATCACCGGGCTCGAGCACGGCGCCGACGACTACCTGGGCAAGCCCTTCTCGCCGCGGGAGCTGGTGCTGCGGGTGCGTGCCCTGCTCGCCCGCTCGCAGGCAGCGCCCCACCGCACGATCCTCCGCCTTCCCGGGATCGAGGTGGACCTGGTTCGGCCCCGCGCGTGGGTGCGCGGGGTTCGCCGCGACCTCACCGACCGCTCCGCAGATGTGCTGCGCACGTTGGCCGCCCGGCCCGGGCAGCCCGTCACCGCGCGCGAACTCCTCAATGCCGCCTGGGAGACCTCCTCCCCCGTGGGAGGCCGCGAGATGGTGAAGACCGCGGTCTACCGGCTCCGCCGCGAACTCGGGCCCACGGGCGCTGACATGGTCCGTACGCGGCGCGGCGAGGGCTACTCGCTCGAGGTGGGGTCCGAGGTCACGGAACCGTGACCGTTCGTGACCCTTCCGTCACCCCGCCTGCGCCCGCGCTGTGCGAACCTGCAGAGGTACACGGGGGTAGCCCCGGACTCGACGAGGAGGATCCGATGATTCGTAACCGATCGATGCTGGCAGCCGGAAGCCTGGCGGCCGTGCTCGCACTCAGCGCATGTGGCGGAGGCGGTGGCGGTGGCGAATCAGGCGAGGCCACCGGGGCCGGTGGCAAACTGACCATCGCGTGCGGCGCGATGGAGGACCTCTGCCAGGCGTGGACCCAGGCGTTCACCGAGAAGACGGGAATCGAGACCTCCTTCGTGCGCCTCTCCTCCGGTGAGACC
The DNA here is from genome assembly GCA_012513625.1 of Actinomycetales bacterium. Classification (GTDB taxonomy): domain Bacteria; phylum Actinomycetota; class Actinomycetes; order Actinomycetales; family Actinomycetaceae; genus JAAZBW01. The sequence continues at coordinate 2,179 of JAAZBW010000331.1, forward strand.
GTGGCGCGCCTCGCCTCGGCGAAGAGCAACCCCGAGTTCGACGTCTGGCACGGCGGACCGGTGGATGGCTACGGCGCCGCCGTCCAGCAGGAACTGCTCGCCGCCTACGACTCCCCCACGGCAGCGGAGATCCCGGACAAGTACAAGGACCCGGAGCACATGTGGACCGGCGTCTACGTGGGCGTGCTCGGCTTCTGCTCCAACGAGCGCGTGCTGGGCGAACTCGGGGTGGACGTGCCCACCTCGTGGGACGACCTCGTGGACCCCGCCCTCCGCGGCCAGGTCTCGACCGCCCACCCCTCCACCTCCGGCACCGCGTTCACCACGCTGTGGACCCAGGTGGTTCGCCTCGGTGGCGAGGAACAGGCCATGGAGTTCATGGCCGAACTCCACCCGAACGTGCTGCAGTACTCCAAGTCCGGCACCGCTCCCGGCCAGGTGGCCGGCCGTGGCGAGGTGGCCGTGGGCCTCGTGTTCTCACACGACTGCGTGAAGTACCACGAGGAGGGCATGGCCGAGCTCGTGGTCTCCTTCCCGGAGGACGGCACCGGCTACGAGGTCGGCGGCGTGGCGCTCGTGGCGGGGTCACCGAACGAGCCAGCAGCCCAGCAGTACATCGACTGGGCGATCTCCGCGGAGGCGCAGAACATCGGCCAGACCGTGGGCTCCTACCAGGTCCTCACCCACCCGGACGGCACCGTGGACGAGCGCATGGTGAGCCTCGACGACGTCAACCTCGTGGACTACGACTTCGCGCTCGCAGCGCAGGAGAAGCCGGCGCTCACCGCGAGGTTTGACGAGGAAATCGCGTCCGCCCCGCGCGACTGACCATGACAGCAGTCAGCACCCTCCCGGCCACCGCGCCCACGGACACCCAGACACCGCGGGCGCGGACCCGGGTGCGTCAGGACCCCATCACGGTCACGCTCATCGTGGCCGTGGTGGTGATCCTGATCATCCTGGTCGGCATGCCCCTCGCCACCGTCCTCTCGCGCGCGTTCGCGGAGGACGGCCTCGCGGCCCTCGGCCGGATCTTCACCTCCCCCGTCAACCTCCGGATCATCCAGAACACGGTGGTCCTCGGGATCGTGGTGGGCGCAATCGGCACCCTTATCGGGTTCCTGTTCGCCTATGCCCAGGCACGTCTGAAGTTCCGCGGCAAGAGGGTGCTGCACCTCCTCGCCCTGCTCCCGATCGTCTCCCCGCCGTTCGCGGTGGCGACGGCGTCGATCACCCTGTTCGGGCGCAACGGCATCATCTCGAACCAGTTGCTTGGGCAGCCGTGGAACATCTACGGACTCGGGGGGCTCACGCTCGTGCTCTCCCTGTCCTTCTTCCCGGTCGCGTACATGAACATGCTGGGCATGCTCCGCTCGCTGGACCCGGCAATGGAAGAGGCGGCCGCATCGCTCGGCGCCTCCCGGTGGACCATCTTCCGCACGGTGACACTCCCCCTGCTCGTGCCCGGCTTCGCGGCCTCGTTCCTCCTCCTGTTCGTGGAGGCTATCGCGGACCTCGCGAACCCCCTCGTGATCGGCGGCGACTACACGGTGCTCGCCTCGCGCGCCTACATCGCCATCACCGGTGAGTACAACACCGCCGCCGGCTCCGCGTACTCGCTCGTGCTGCTGATCCCGGCGCTCCTCGTCTTCATTGTCCAGCGCTACTGGACGGGGAGGACCTCCACCGTGACCGTGACGGGGAAGCCCTCCGGGCAGATGC
>JAAZBW010000022.1 GCA_012513625.1 Actinomycetales bacterium
GCCTGTGCCGCCTCAGCGCGGTGCGCACCGATCAACAGCCCGTCGTTGCTGTGACTGTTGCTGACCCGGACCCAGACCGGGAGCCGGACCCGAAGCCGGACCCGGCGCCGGGTGATTCGTGCTGCCACTGAGTTCGGATCGGCCTGCTGAGTGCACGCGGCACGGCCCGACGGCGAGGATTCAGCGGGCCGTGCGCGGCGGCGCTACGCCATTTCCTGTGAGCGGAGTCCGCGGCGGGGAATCAGCGGGATTCGTGCCCTGCCCGCGCCGGCCATGCGCCGCTCGAGCTGGTGCGCGAACCACGAAATAGCCATGTTGACGAGCACGTAGACCACGGTGATCACGAAGTAGGTCTGGATCAGGTCGCTCGTGTTCGCCACGAGGACGCGCCCCGCCTGCATGAGCTCCGGATAGCTGACCACGTATCCGAACGCGGTGTCCTTCACCACGACGACCGCCTGGGCGACGAGCGACGGCACCACGATGCGCAGCGCTTGGGGGAACACCACAAAGGTCATGACGGCGCGCTCCCTCATCCCCAGCGAGAGGGCCGCCTCCGACTGCCCCCGCGGAACCGCGAGCACCCCTGCGCGGAACACCTCGGCCATGACGGCTGCGGCGCAGAGGCCGATCGGGACGGCGAGTTTGGCGTAGATACTGAGGTTGATGCCGGACTGTGGGAGCGCAAACATGAACACGTAGATCACGAGCAGCACGGGAATCGCCCGGAAGAGTTCGATGATGGCGGTGGCCGGCCACTTGAAGATCCGCAGGCGGGAGAGCCTCCCGAAGGCGAGGATCATGCCGAGCGGGAGACCAATCGCGGCGGCGCCGAGGGCGGCGAGCGCGGTGTTCTTGAGGGCGTTGCCGAGGTAGCCGAGGATGGCCGGATTCGTGAACGTGTCCCACTTGCTCGCAGCGAGTTGGCCGGTGCGCCCCAACTGCCAGATGACGAGGGCTCCCACTCCGATCACGAAGAGGATTGACAGCACCGTGACAACGCGGGTGAGCTGCCGCCCGCGGGGGCCGGGCGCGTCGAATATCGCGTGGGCGCTCATCGCAGCACCCGGTACTTCTTCTCCAGCACCATTCCGACTGCGGCGGCGCTCAGCGAGAGGATCACGTAGACAGCGGCTGCCACAGCGAACGTGAGCAGGCCGAGGGCCTCACGGTTGTTGATGTAGCCCACGGTGGCCGTCAGCTCCCGCATTCCCACAACGGCCGCGAGCGAGGAGGAGAGCAGGATCCCGATGAAGAGCGTGACCATCGGGCCGATCACCGTTCGTAGCGCCTGGGGTATGACGAGGTTTCGGGCGATGCCGACGAACGTCAGCCCGAGCGAGCGGGCCGCCTCGACCTGGCCCCTGTCCACCGCGTTGATGCCGGTCCGCAGCGTCTCGCACGCGAACGCGGCGCCAACGGCGACGATCGCGAGGATCACGGACCAGAAGTAACCGAGGTTCACGCCGGCGTAGGGGAGCCCGTAGACGACCAGGAGCAGCAGCGCCACGAGCGGGACGTTCCGGAAGAACTCGACGTAGACGGTTCCGGCCACCCGCAGCGGCGCAATAGGGGAAACGCGGAAGATGGCGAGGACCGTGCCGATGATGAAACCACCGAAGAACCCGACAGCGGTGAGCTGGACTGTGAGCCATATCCCCGCGCCGAACGCGCCCAGATACTCGTTGAGCAGAACGTCCATCTGGCTCCTTCGGAGACGATCGGCCCGCCGGTAACGGCGGGCCGATCACAGTTGGTCAGAGACCGGTCTCGCCCACCACCGGCGGCTCGGGGGCCTCGGAGACTCCGGTGCGGTCACCGATGGTGACCTGCCACAGCTCGGCCCAGGTGCCGTCGTCGATGATCTGGTTGAGGAATGCGTTCACGAACTCCACGGCGTCCGAGTCGAGCGGGACGCCGATGCCGTACAGGTCGGCGGGGCCGAAGGGCTCACCCACCACCTTCACGGCTCCGGCCTCTTGGAGGGCGGCGTTCAGCAGGAGGCCGTGGTTGATGACGTAGGCGTCCGCGTTGCCGTTCTTCACGGCCTCAACGGCCTGCGCGTGGTCGGGCAGCGGAAGCTGCTCGGCCTCGGGGGCGAACTCGTCGAGGATGGTTTCGCCGGTCGAGTTCGCCTGCGTGGCGACGGTCTTGCCGGCCAGGTCCTCCACCGAGGTGATGTCGCTGTTGTCTTCAGCCACGAGGATCGAGAATCGGTCCGCGTAGTACGGGCCAGCGAACGAGATGACCTCGGCGCGTGCAGGGGTGATGGAGTACGTGGCGATGGTGGTGTTGACGTCTCCGGACTGGATCAGTTGCTCCCGGGTGTCCACCGCGACCTGAGTGAGTTCGGTGTTTGCCTCGCCGAGGATGTACGTGGCGAGGAGCTGGCCGATTCCGGCGTCGAAACCGACGACCTTGCTTTCGATCGGGTTGAGCATCGAGAAGAGCGCAGAGGTCTCGGTTCCGCCGATGCGCAGCACTCCTGCTTCCTTGACCGCGCTCGCCCACTCGCTGGCGGCGATGACCTCGTCATCGGCCACCTGGCCCGCTTCGATGATGGCGTTGAAGGCATCGAGATCGAGGTCCGAACCGGCCTCGGAGGCGGGCCCGTCGGTGCCGTTGTCACCGCCGTTGCCGCCGTTTCCGCATGCGGCGAGGGTGACGGCAGTGAGGAGCGCGACCGTTGCCGTCGCGATTCGAGATTTCCGCATGGTTTTGTCCAATCGTCCGCGGGATTCGTGTCCCCAGAATGCATGCCCCTCCTGACTCGGGCAACTAATCGTCACGCCCATTCTCGAATGGTGGGCATATTTGGAATCCCTCGGCAGTGGTGTCAGCCCTTGTTGACGACCTCGCGACGGCGGAGGCCTGCGAGGCCCAGAGCCGTCCCGGCCGCTGCGATTGCGAGGAGGACGAGTACGGGCGGCAGCGTGAACTCCTCGACGGGCAGCCGGGCCGGGTGCCGCATGGGGGAGAGGTCCAGCACGGCGTCGGGGAGGCCCAGGAGCGGTGCGAACAGGCCCGCCACAACGGAAAAGGCCATGAGAACCCAACCCACCGGTGCCATGAGCCGCGGCGCCCAGCCGAACAGCAGCGCCACCACGCCGAGCACCACCAGCACCGCGGGAAGCAGGTTGAGGTGCGCCGCAATGGAGGTGGTCACCGCCGACCAGTCGGCGGTCACGGAGCCGAATCCGAGCCCGCCCGCGAGCCCTGCCACGAGCATGATGGCCGTGGCGTTGAGGGCGATCACCCCGAGGTGGGAGCCGGCCCACGCGAGCCGGCTGACCGGGGTGGCGAGAACAGCCTCCATCCTTCCGCGCTGCTCCTCCACGAGCAGGCTGCCTGCCGCAAACACCACGTACGCCATGGTGACGTAGGCGCTGATCTCCGCGATCAGCGCCATGTAGCCGTCCGCCATCCCCTCCGCGCCGCCGAGGATCTCGAGCAGCACCGGCGGCATGTCCCGGGCCGCCTCGATCAGGGAGTCCGCGAACATGCCGTCCACGAGCGCGAAGGCCGCGATCACGCTGCCCCAGGCGATTGCCGCATTCCGCTGGAGCCGCTGGGCGAGGCCGAACGGCGATCCGAGGAGTGGATGCGCGTCCGCCCTGCCGAGCCGCGCCGGCACGAGGCCCGCGCCGAAGTCACGCCGCTCCAGCAGCGCGAAAGCCACCGCCACCAGCGCCGCAGCCAATCCCGCGAGCAGCAGGAGCGGCCACCAGCGGTCCAGCACGTATGCGGCGGTCTGGGAGGCCCACCCGAGCGGAGAGGCCCACGAGAGGGCGCTGCCTCCGGCCGCTGCCATGTCCCCGAGCGCCCGCAGCATGAACGCCGCTCCCAGCACGGCCCCGGCGAGCCCTGCCGCCGCGCGGGAGTTTTCCACCAGCTGCGCGGTCACTGCGGTCACTCCGGCGAATGCGAGCCCCACCAGGCCGAGCGCACACGCCATCAGCCACGAGCCCCCGGGCGCGTATCCCGTCCCGAGGAGTGAGGCCGCGGTCACGAGCGCCGCCGCGAGGTTGGCGATCCCTGCGAGCACCAGCGCGGCCGTGAGGTTCGCGTGCCGTCCCACCACGTTCGCACGCACCAGCTCGAGGCGACCGTTCTGCTCCTCCGCGCGCGTGTGCCGGCTGACGAGCAGGATGCTCATGAGCGCGCCCAGGATGAACAGGTAGAGCCCGTAACCGCTCGCAAAGAAGATCTCGTACGTGGGCGCCTCCATCCCGAACGACGGGCCCACCCACATGCGTCCGATGGGGGTGGCGAACAGGGTGGCCGTGGCCACAAGCTCTTCTTCGGTGCCCGCCACGGCAGGGAACGCACTCGTCACGTAGAGCACGTATGCCACCACACCCAGGATCCACGCGGGCAGGTGGATGCGGTCCCGGCGCAGCCCGAAGCGCACCAGTGCAGCGGTGCCCACGAACGTGCTGCGGCGCGCGCGCCGGCTTATCGTCCGCTCACTCACCGCCGGTTCGCCGCCCTCCGCGCCGCGATACGCCCCGCAACCGTCCCGCCCCGCCGCCGTCAACCCCACTACCCGATGTGCCAGCCACCGAACCGTTTCGAGTCAGCTCATCCCCGTAGTGACGCATCAGCAGCTGCTCCAGTGTGGGCGGATGTGCCACCACGGAACGGATACCGAGGCGGGAGAGGGCCTCCATGACGGGACCCACGCGCTCGCCGTCGACCTCGAACGTGACCGAGTCTCCCGCGCCCCCGGCCTCTGCTTCCCGCTGCAGCCCGTGCACGCCGTCGAGCGAGGCAAGCCCCCCGGCCGGCTCCCGCGTTCGCGCCACCACGGTGGTGCGGGTCATGTGCCGCAACTCGTCGAGGGTGCCGGTCTCCACGATCCGGCCGTGGCGGATGATCGAGATGCGGTGAGCGAGAACCTCCACCTGCGCGAGGATGTGCGAGGAGAGCAGCACGGTGGTCCCGCGCCCCACGGCCTCGCGCAGCACCTGCTGGAACACCACCTCCATGAGGGGGTCGAGGCCGGCGGTGGGCTCGTCGAGGAGCAGGAGCTCCACGTCGGAGATCAGTGCCGAGATCAGCGCCACCTTCTGCCGGTTGCCCTTCGAGTAGGTGCGGGCCCGCTTGGTGGGGTCCAGGTCGAACCGCTCGCACAGCTCGTCCTTGCGCTTCTGGTTGTGGGTGCCCCGCAGCCGCGCGAACAGGTCGATTGCCTCGCCGCCCGTGAGGTTGGGCCACAGCTCCACATCGCCGGGCACGTACGCGAGCCGCTCATGCAGTTCGACGGCGTGGGTCCAGGGGTCCTTCCCGAACAGTCTCGCCGTGCCTCCGTCCGCACGGAGGAGGCCGAGCAGCACCCGCATGGTGGTGGACTTCCCCGCGCCATTCGGGCCGAGGAACCCGTGGACCTCACCAGGCAGGACACCCATATCGAGGCCGTCCAGTGCCCGGACGCTGCCGAAGGTCTTGACGAGTCCGACTGTTTCGATCACAGGGGTGGTGGCCACGGCGCCGCTCCTCCTTCGCTCCTACCCCCTCACGATACGCGTGCCCGCCGTGCCGACGAGGGCCGCCGGGGCGGAGTCGAGGTCCGTGATGATGGCGCACCTTCCCCCTCGGGTGAGGAAGTCGAGAGCTGCCTGCACCTTGGGCTTCATGCTGCCCTCTGCGAACTCGCCGGCGGCGAGGTGGGCCTCGGCGTCCTCGGGGGTGAGCTCGTCCAGCCAGTGCTCCTGCGGCCCGCCGAAACCGGTGGCCGCCTGGGGCACATTCGTGAGGATGAGGAGGGTGTCCGCTCCAATGTCCGTGGCCAGCTGGGCGGACGCGTGGTCCTTGTCGATCACGGCCTCCACCCCCACGAGGGCACCGGTGGCGGTCTCGGACATCGGGATCCCGCCCCCGCCCGCGGCGATCACCAGGAATCCCTGCTCGAGCAGGGTGCGCACAGCCTCCCGTTGCACGATCGCGATGGGCTGGGGCGAGGCCACCACACGCCGGTAGCCGCGCCCCGAGTCCTCCACCACGTCCCAGCCGAGGATCCGCGCGGCCCTTACCGCCTCCTCACGCTCCATGAAGGTGCCGATCGGCTTGCTGGGCGCCTCGAATGCAGGGTCGGCCGGATCTACGAGCACCTGCGTGACCACCGAGACCGCGGTGGCCGGCAGCTGCCGTCGCCGCAGTTCGTTGTTGAGCGCCGTCTCGAACAGATAGCCGATCGTGCCCTGGGTGGCGGCCCCGCAGAAGTCGAGGGACATCGCCGGGACGGTCTCCGCGGAGAGCTCGTTCTGGCGGAGGATCGCCCCGATCTGGGGTCCGTTCCCGTGGGTGAGGACCACCTGCCAGCCCGATTCCACCAACTCCACCACGTGGAGCGCGGCGTCCTGCACGGTGGCCAACTGATCGGACATGGTGTCACGGCTCGGATCCGCGGCGAGGGCGTTTCCGCCCACGGCCACCACCACGAGTCCCGTCATGGGGTTCCTTTCCTCCCGGCCCGATGACGGGCGCGAGTCGGCCGACAGCCTACTTGGGGCCCGCGTCGCCCGGAGAATCGGCCGGCGCGGGGTGGGGCGACGACGTGGCGTGCGGTGCGTTGCAACGTTGCTGAGCGACTCACGCCCCGCGAGGGCGCGTGGATCGGATTCGGGTATTCGCGCGATGGTATGTGGACCGGATTCGGGTATTCGCCGTTCGGACCAGGCCCCGTCCACCTTGTGTCCTTGACCCCGGGGGCTAGGGTTGCGATTGTTTCCCGAACCGACTCCTGACTGATTGGACGCCTCCGTGAGCACCAACCTCCCCTCGAACCCGCCGTTCGGGCAGCAGCCCGGGCCGAACGGGCCCGGAGACTCCGGCCCCCAGCAGAACGCGCCGTCCGCTCCTTCGGGCGCTGCGCCGCAGCCACCCTCATGGGGCAGCCCGGCTCCTCAGCAGCCTGGCCAGCAGCAGCCTGGGCAACAGCAGCCTGGCCAGCAGCAGCCTGGTCCGCCCCAGCCGCCTGCCCAGCCCGGCCCGCCCCAGCCTCCCCACGGTGGCCCGCAGGGAGGCAACCCGTTCGGCCCGCCGCAGGGCGGCCCCCAGGGTGGCCCGCAGGGTGGCAACCCGTTCGGCCCGCCGCAGGGCGGCCCCCAGGGTGGCCCGCAGGGAGGCAACCCGTTCGGCCCGCCGCAGGGCGGCCCCCAGGGTGGTCCGCAGGGTGGCAACCCGTTCGGGCAGCCCCAGGGAGCTCCCTACGGATCGCCCTACGGCGCGCCGTACGGGGATGTGCAGATGACGGCCCCCAACCCCAAGGACCCGGCGAACCTCGCCCGTTACCTGGTGGTGGGCGGCCTCGCGATCATCATCCTGATGAGGCTCATCAGCTGGATCCAGATGCTCACGTACTTCGTGACCGCGTGGGGTTTGATCAGCGGGATCCTCGAACTCGCCGCCTGGGGCGCCATCGCGTACGGCGCGTGGAAGGCATTCGATCTGATCGACCGCCTCCGCGACCGCCAGCAGTAGTCGGCACGGGCCCGTTACTCGGGACCGAGTGACGGCCGCCATCCAGGACATTCGCCGAGCAGCACCGAAGCAGGGATCGAGACGCCGGAGCAGCCCCCTGCGGACACGCGAGAAGAGGGCGCCACCCGCATGGGTGGCGCCCTCTCTCTTCGGGCGCGGGAGCCGCCGCGCCCCGGCGCACTCTGGGTGAGCCGAGAAAAAGTGTGACCCCCGGGCGGGAGGCCCAGGCCCAGGGGGGAGGAACCTGGCCGGGCGTCCCGCACCGGGGGTCTATCACCAGTCAGCCGAGCACCTGCTCGGCGCGGTCCGCCGTTCCCCTCAGTCAGGCGGACCTGTGCAGGACCCGTGTCGTCTGGTCCTGCTGCCGGCTCCCGTTCGAATCCCCTCAGAAGCTCCGGTTGCCGACATCACCTAATCTGACGCCCGTACCTGAGAGGACCCTGAGAATCACGCGGGCGTTCTCTGGCAGTTTTGTGGAGTTTGTGAGGGGCTCCGTCACACCCAGGTGGGGAACCACATATGCGCACGCCAGAAGTCGTAGGGAACCCCCATGCCGGTGAGGAGCGGCCACCAGAAGATGGCGGCGAGCACGATCAGCGCGAGCAGCACCGAGGTGGTGACCATGCCGATCCGCTGGGACCGGGCGTCGATGGGATCCAGATCCGAGGGCGGAGCGGGGGGTGTGAGCCGTCGCAGCGGACGCCATCGCGGCTTTGGCGAGCCAGGCGAAGCCGCGTCGGCGGAA
>JAAZBW010000332.1 GCA_012513625.1 Actinomycetales bacterium
CCGTCGAGCCGACCACCACGCCGGTGGCGCCCACCACCACGCCGGTGGCGCCCACCACCACCCCGGTGGTACCGACCACCAAGCCTGCGGGACCGTCCCTCCCGGTCACCGGATTCACCGGCGCACTCGCCGGCATCGCGCTCCTCTCGACTGCCGCAGGTGCAGCAGTTCTCGGGGCACGCGGACGCCGCAGCGACGACTAGTCCGGACTGACAGCCCACCAGTCGCCCGGGGGCCCGCCGACAACGTCGGCGGGCCCCCGGGTCTTTCGCCACCTACTAGCCTTGGGCGTATGCCCCTCAGCGCACGTGAGCTCGCCGTCCAGACTGCCGGCGTCCTCGGCTCACTCGTGCTCGCCGGGCGCCTCATCCGCCGCCTCTGCGGCGACGATCCCGCCGAGGACCGGCTGATCCGGTGGCTCCAGAGTGCTTGCGGCCACCACCCGCCCACGGACGGCGATGCCTCCCGCGCATCCGCCACCACACCGGGTGACTCCGCCACTCCGCAGCTCCCCAGCATCGCTCCCGGGCCGACTCCCCTGACCGGGGTGACCGCGACGGGAGCGGGCGTCGTCGTCGAACCGGACGAGGTGCTGGACGTCATGACCGGCGCACTCTCCTGGTACTCGGGCGTGCCGCAGACAATCGCGAACGGCGCGGCGTGGTGCGGGATCACCTGGCTGCTGACGCGGGACCCGCGCTCCGCGATCGCGCCCGGAGCGGCGCTCGCGCTCGAGACCGCGTGCTTCGTGGGCTCGGCAGCCCTGATCGGGCGCCCCCGCCCCGAGCGTGTGTGGCGGCCCGAGGAACCCCACGCCACCTCCAGCTTTCCCTCCGGGCACACGGCGGCCGCATTCGCGCTGCACGCCACCCTCGCGAACCTGCTCGCGCGCCACGGGAGGGGTACGCGGCTCGGCCGGTACATTCTGCGCTGGGAAATCCCGGGCGAGATCGCGTTCTCGCGGGCTTACCGCGGGCAGCACCACATCACGGACGTGCTCGCAGGCGCGCTGCTCGGGCGGTGGAGCGCGCATGTGGTGCGGCGGGCCCTGCTCGACTGAACACCCATCGATCTCACGCCGGATGAAGTCGGATCGCCATCTAGATAGCAATCCCATCTAGATCGTGGTGCAATAGAGACATGGGTGCGACACAGTGGCCGGCTTCCTGGCTGAAGGGCGTACTGGACCTCGCCCTCCTCGCGCTCATCTCTCGAGGTCCCACCTACGGCTACGAACTCTCCCAGGCACTGGCGGACTCGGGCCTTGGAGAGATCAAGGGCGGGACGCTCTACCCGGCGCTCTCCCGGCTCGAGACGGCGGGGCTCGTCTCCACCGAGTGGCGCGCCGGCGACTCGGGCCCCGGGCGGAAGTACTACGAGCTGACCACCCCGGGGCGGGCGGAACTGGCGGAGCGGTCCCAGGGCTGGGGGGGCTTCGCCGGCGCAATTGCTGGGGTCCTGAGCGGTGCAAGAACGGCGCCGGAACACTCTGAGAGCAGGGAGACATCATGAACACGGAGCGCTACCTGGACGTACTGAGTGCCCAATTGCGGTACCTGAACGTGCCCGACCACCTGGTCGGCTCGATCCGGGCCGAGACGGCAGCCCACCTGGAGGAGAGCGGGGAGAACCCGGTGACCGCCTTCGGGCCGCCGGCAGAGTATGCGAACGAGGCCGCCGCAGCAGCGGGCTTCGCCCCTCCTCCATCCGTAGGCGGAACGAGGTTGACGGAAGGCACCGGTGCGGGCATCGCCGCCACGGGGAGAACCCGGGACGCCGCGGGCGGGCTTGCCCGCAGGGTGGAACGCAACCCACTCCTCTACGTGTTCGTGGCGCTGACGGTGGCGTTCGCGGTGGTGGCGATTCTCCGCACCATGAGGAACCTGGGGCTGATGGTCAGCTTCGCCACAGGGGACCCTTGGTACACCGCGGCCATAATTCCGACACTGTCGCTCTCTCCACTGGCGTACTGGGGCCTGGCGATCCTGTGCTTCGCGGGAATGGTAAGCGCCTGGGGGCTGAATCCGGCTGGGGTGGCTGGCGGGCCGGCTACCCGGCGCGGCGCGCGCAGGGTGGCGCGGGCCGCCGCCCTGGTACTTGCACTCGTGAGCTGGGCACTCGCGGCATGGTTCGCGGTCATGAACCTCGGGGGCCACCTCCCTGCCACCCAGCAGGTGGGCCTCCCGGCAACCCTCCTCCTGCTGGGACTGGTGGTGCTGCTGGGCACGCGCCGGATCACGCGTATGACGCGCGATTCTCCGGTGGATACCACCCCGCATGGCCGCGGCGTCACGCCGGAATCGACCGAGTGGGACTCACTTTGGGGCTCGGGCAATCGCTAGGGGGCGGAACCGACTGGAGCAAGGGGGGCGCCCCTGTGGTTGTGTCAGTGGCGGCGGGGCCGGAGTCCCGCCTCGCCGCCCCTCCAATGACAACGACTGTTGCCGTCGAATGATGCACTCTGGAGGCCGAAATTTCGCATCATTCGATGGCAACAGTCAGGTTTGTCGGTTGCCACGTGGTGGGAGGGCGCGGAAGAGGGAGGGCGCGGAGGAAGAGGGACGCACGGGGTGCGGGGACATGACTTCAGCGCACCCCCGAAGGCCGCACCCGGCTCGCGCCGGGACTAGGTTCCGCGCGGCTTCGTGGCGCCCATCTCCTTCTGCGCCTCGTGCAGCACCTTCTCGTTGACGGGCTCGAGGCCGGCCGCGCGCTGGCGCCGCTCGTACTCGTGGACCTCGCGCTGCCGCTCGGCCTCGATCCCGGTGGCGATCGTGGCCCGCAGGTGTTCGGGGCCGTAGCCGAACGCGTCCACCAGATCGCGCGCATGAGGCCGGAGCTTCAGGAGGATCCGGTTCACGTACGAGGTCACGGTCTGCGCCCGCTGGGAGGTCATCCGGCCATTGATCAGGTACCAGGCGAGGTTCTGCTCGATGAGCGTGAGGCCGAACAGGTCCCGTAGCCGGGTGAGGATGCGCCGGGTCTGCGGGTCCTCCGCCCGCTCGAGTGCGGCCGTGAACGCCTCCCACTGCAGGAGTTCGGCATGCGCCCGGGCGGCCGCAATCAGTTCGTCCTGATGGGCATTGAACACCGCTACCTGCTCATCCCCGGAGGCCCTGCGGACCCCGCGGAGTGACAGGGCCACGGACTCGACCATGGTCTCCACGCGGTCCTCGAGCAGCTCGCGCTGGGTGTCCGCCTCCCGCAGGTGCCCGGCGGAGCGCGCCATGGAACCGGTGTCCCGGATGGACTGGGCGGCGCGGCGCAGCGGTGTGCGGTGCAGCGCCATGTCCCCCGCACGCTCGGCCACCCATCGCACGGTGCCACCCACGTCCATCTTGGTCATCTCACGGCTGTAGTCGGTGAGCAGTCGCTTGCCCACCAGCTGGAGGAGCACGTTGTTGTCCCCCTCGAACGTGACGTACACATCGAGGTCCGCACGCAGGGAGACGAGACGGTTCTCGGTCATGAAGCCCGCGCCGCCGCAGGCCTCCCTTCCCTCCTGCAGCGCATCGAGCGCGAGCCAGGTGTCCAGCACCTTGGCGGCGGCCGCCTGCGTCTCGAGGTCCTGGCGGTGCTCGTCCGTGTCATGGCGCCCGGAGAACACGTCGTCGAACCGGTCGAGGAGCTCGTTCTGCGCGAACGCCGCCGCATAGGTCCGCGCGAGCAGCGGGAAGAGGCGGCGCTGGTGGCGCTGGTAGTCGAGCAGTTTGATTTCCTGGTGCTCGTCAGCGCCGGTGAACTGCCGCCGCTCCGTGGCGTACGGGATCGAGATCGCCATCGCGAGCTTCGCCGCCACCACGCCGGCCCCCGCGAGCGAGACGCGCCCCTGCACCAGCGTGGAGAGCATCGTGAAGAACCGCCGCCCGGGGGACTTGATCGGAGAGGTGTACGAGCCGTCCGCCGCCACGTCCCCGTAGCGGTTCAGCAGGTTGGTCCGCGGGATCCGCACCTGGTCAAAGGCGATGCGGCCGTTGTCCACACCGAGCAGCCCGCCCTTGAGCCCATCGTCCTCGAAGTGGATACCCGGCAGCGGGTGGCGAGTTCCGTCGTCGGAAATCTCGCGGAGGGGGACGTAGAAGGCGTGGACGCCGTGGTTGACGCCGCCCGTGATGAGCTGCGCGAACACCACCGCTGCGAGCCCGTGGACGGCGGCGTTGCCGATGTACTCCTTCCACGCCGCGCGCACCGGCGTGTGGATCACAAACTCCTCGGCGTCCGGATCGTAGC
>JAAZBW010000333.1 GCA_012513625.1 Actinomycetales bacterium
AACATCAAGATCGCCGCTGCGGGGGCTGTCGCCGCCGTTCTCTTCCTGGCCGGTTGCGCAAGCGAGAGTGACGAGACCTCCACCGAGACCACGAGCGCGGTCGCGGAGACCACGGAGACCATGTCCGGGTCGGCCATGGAGGAACCCGGCACCATCGTCGATGTAGCCGCAGCCAACTCCGATTTCGAGACACTAGTCGCCGCGGTGACCGCCGCCGACCTCGCCGGGACGCTCTCCGGCGACGGCCCCTTCACTGTGTTCGCCCCGACCGACGACGCCTTCGCGGCCCTGCCCGAGGGCCTTGTCGACGCCCTACTGCTGCCGGAGAAAGAGGCAGCCCTGACCAGCATCCTGACCTACCACGTCCTGTCCGGCGAGGTCATGGCGGCCGACGTCACCGCCGGCGACGTCGCCACCGTCGAGGGCTCGACTATCGCGATCACGACCGACGACGGCGTCATGGTGAACGACGCCACCGTCATCGCGACCGACGTCGACGCCTCCAACGGCGTCATCCACGTCATCGACACGGTCCTCGTGCCGCCGACCGTGGACGTCAACGCGCTGCTCGACTGACATGTAGGAAGTTTTTCCAAGGATCAGGGTGAAGCGCCGCCAGGCTGGGTGTCTGGCGGCGCTTGCTCGTTCGCCCACGGAGGTGCGGCCTAGGCTGTCCATACCAACGTGCGGGAAGGATCAACCATGATCGGCGGCGAGCTGCGGGCCTTCCTGACCGCCGCGCTGGTCACCCGGAACTCCACCATCCGGCCCGAATCGCCCGCCGTTGTCCGGCGACGCCGCCTCGTCGTCGCCCTCGCGGTCATCGCGGGTGCTGCCGCGCTCGGTCTCACGCTGGCCATCCGTCCCGGAGACCCACTGTTCTACGCCGGATCCGTGGCCGTGGCCGCCATCTGGGGGATCGGCGCCTTCTCCTCCGGGCCGCTCTATCTCGGACGGGCTCGCACCCGGACTGGCGGCCTGAGCCTCGGTATCCTCCAAGGGTTCCTGCTCGGTCTCATCGTGGTGGGAGTCTTCCTCGCGGGTGCCGTCGTCGTCGCGCAGATTCCCCTCCTACGCGGGCCCGTGGAAGGACTGCTGGACCACGCGAGGTACGGATCGGTGTGGATCGTTGCCCTAATCACAGTGCTCAACGGCGTGGCGGAAGAATTGTTCTTCCGCGGAGCCGTCTACGCGGCCCTCGAGCGCTACAAACTGATCGGCTCCACCGCCCTCTACGCCGCGTCCACGCTGTTCACTGGTGTGCCCCTGTTGACGTTTGCTGCGGTCTTCCTCGGCCTCCTCACCGCCGCGCAGCGGGGGGT
This sequence comes from Actinomycetales bacterium, assembly GCA_012513625.1. GTDB lineage: Bacteria > Actinomycetota > Actinomycetes > Actinomycetales > Actinomycetaceae > JAAZBW01. The sequence goes on from JAAZBW010000333.1 coordinate 1,323, forward strand.
CACGGGGGGCGTGCTCGGCCCGATCACCTCGCATCTCACCTTCTCCCTTGGGATGCTGTTCCTACTCCCGCCGATCCTCACCCTTGGAGGCTGACATGCCCAACCGCACCGCCCTTGTCACCGGCGCCTCCGGCTACGTGGGGGCCCAACTCGTGCCCGCCCTCCTCGACGCCGGCTGGCACGTGCGCGTGCTCGCCCGCACGCCCGCCAATCTGGACTCCGCATGGAGCGGCCAGGTGGACGTCGTCACCGGGGACGCCACCAATCCCGACGACGTCCACACCGCCCTCGCCGGCGTTGACGCCGCCTATTACCTGCTGCACTCCATGGATGGCGGCGGTGACTACCGCACGCGCGACAAGGAGCTCGCCACGCTCTTCGCCCGGGAGGCGCACGCCGCGGGCGTCGGCCGCATCGTCTACCTCAGTGGCCTCCACCCGGACGGTGAGCTCTCCACCCACCTCGCGTCCCGAGTGGAGGTGGGGGAGATCCTGCTCGCTTCCGGGGTGCCCACCGCCGTGCTGCAGGCGGGCGTGGTGCTCGGCGCAGGCTCCGCCTCGTTCGACATGCTGCGCCACCTCTCCGAACGCCTCCCCATCGCGATCGGCCCGAAGTGGCTCCGTAACCACATCCAACCGATCGCCGTTGACGACGCCGTTCACTTCCTTGTGCGCGCCGCCGAGTTGCCACCGGACGTGAACCGCACCATCGACATCGGCATGGACGAGTCGCTCACCTACCTCGAGATGATGCGCCGCTACGCCCAGGTAGTGGGCCTGCCGCGGCGGCTGTTGGGCACGGTGGAGGTACTTACGCCCGGGCTCGCCTCGCACTGGGTGGGCCTCGTGACGCCTGTGAAGGCAGGAATCGCGCGGCCGCTCGTGGGCAGCCTGATCCACGACGCGGTGAAGAAGGATGATGCCGCCCGCTCGCTTCTCGGGGACCCGCCGGGCGGAGTGATGGGATTCGACGACGCCGTCCGCCGCGCCGCGGCCGATGTTGACCCCAAGCGGTGGCGCCGGACAGTGGCCCGGGTGGGCGCCGGTGTGGCCGCGTGCGCGGTGGCGGGATCGCTGCTCACCGACCCCAACAGCCGCTGGTTCCGTGGGATCCGTAAGCCGTCCTGGCAGCCGCCGCCCGTGGCGTTCCCCGTGGTGTGGACTGGGCTGTACGGGCTCATCATGGTGGCGTCCGCGTCTGCGATCGCGGACCTCGAGGAGGAGGGAAAGCACGCGGAGGCCGCGGCATACGGGCGGGCGCTGGCCGTGAACCTGGCGCTCAACTCCACGTGGAGCGGGCTGTTCTTCCGGGCCCACAACCCGCCCCTCGCGGCGGCGGGGGCTGCGGTGCTGGCGGTGTCCTCAGTGGACCTGGCACGGCGCGGCGGCGAGGCTGGAGGCGGCAAGGCCCTCGCGTTGGGGGCCTACGCGGCGTGGTGCACCTTCGCAACTGCCCTCTCCACCGAGATCGCCCGCCTCAACCGCTAGGGCATGTCTCGCAGGTTGCGCGAGTTCACCCTGTGGCCGTGTCTGTACCCTCGCGGGATGGATCCACAGAAACTTCCCCGCCGGGCCGGAGTCCGCCAACCCCAGCTGCCGCTGGTGACACGGCTGTTCGTCGTCAGCGCGGGGGCACTGGCGATCTGGCTCAGCATGACGGCACTGGGCACCGTGGTGTGGGGCGAGGAGACGCCGCTGGAGCGGCATCTCGCGAACGCACTGTGGGTGTTCGTCCTTGCCTGTCTCCTGGTCATCCTCGCGCGGTTGTTCCTCGACCGCCGGACGGTCGAAACTCTTGGGCTGATCCGGGGCCGCACCGCGTTGCGCGATCTGCTCTATGGTGCCCTGACGTTCCTGGTGCCGGCCGTCATGGGACTCGCAGTTGCGATGGCGGCAGGGTGGCTACAAATCACCATCGACGCCACGCCATCCGAGTCTGTCGGCGCCCTGCTGCTGGTGATCGCCCTGGTGCTCGCCTACGAGGCCGTTCCGGAGGAGCTGGTCTTCCGCGGGTACATCCACCGCAACCTCACCGCGGCGATGGCCCCGTGGCTCGCTGTGCTGGTGCAGGCATTGCTGTTCACGGCGTTCGGCACCTTCCTGTGGGTGGTGACCGCAGGATGGGGAGTGTTCGTGGAGCGGCTCATGCTCTTCTTCGGAATGGGGGTGGTGCTTGGGTGTATCCGTCACATCTCGGGCTCGCTTTGGGCAGCGATCGGGTTCCACCTCGCCTTCCAGGTGGTGATGCAGGCGGCCCTCGGTGGCCGGTACCTCGCCGTGTCCGTCAGCAACCCGCAGGTCTTCACGATTGCCACGGCGGTGGTCGCCTTCGTGGCGGCCACCGCCCTGGCCGGGTTCATGTGGCGCGGGGAGCAGAACTGGACCCAGCCCGAACCGGACGCGGTCCCCGAAGCGGCGTGGGACGGGTGAACCTGCACGCGCGGTGACACGCTGCCGGGCGCCGCGCGCGCAGTGACACGCGAACGGGCCCGGCACGCCTCCGGCATTTCCTGCCCGTTTCGGACATGCTTCGTGGTGGGGGCGCGGCGCGGAGGAAGGGGATTGTTCGCATGGACGAGGACGCTCTGGATGGTGGCTTCGAGGCCACCGAGGGTGCAGACGAGAGGCACATACTGCACAACTGGGCGTTCGCGGCCGCCATCATCCTCTCCCTGGCAACACTCCTGTCCGCGTGGGCCGGATACCAGGCGACGCGTTGGAGTTCCGAGTACAGCTTGCAAACCCGGTCCGCCACCGTGGCGCGTATCGAGGCTGTCGCCTCCGCGGACACCGCCAACCGCCAGCTGACCACGGACATCCT
>JAAZBW010000334.1 GCA_012513625.1 Actinomycetales bacterium
CCGGTGAGGTTCATGATCACGGGGATGCCGTCACGGAAGGCCTCGCCGATGTCCCGGGCCTCGTTGTACGTGGCGGGGTGGACGGTGACGATGCGCGAGAGCTCCGGCTCCGGGACGCGCGGGATCGGGGTCAGCACCCGCGAGGGCGTGTGCTCCTCGATCTCGTACGCCTCGTCCTCGTACATGTACTCCTCGGCGTCCGGGTCCTGCCCGGCAAATCCGAGGTACTGCATGGTCTTCCGAAGGGCTCCCGCCATTTCCGCTCCTCAGCTCGGTATGCCTCGAAGGCTAGCGGCGGGCGCGCGGCCAAAATGGGAGGCGCCGCGGCGTGTCATGGCCCCACGAGCAGGGCGATTCCAGCGCACCGGCCCGTGGTGCCGTCCCGCCGGTAGGAGTAGAACCGGAGGTCTTCGAGGGTGCAGAGCCCTGCCTCCGTCACGGGGACGCCGGCCAGTTGGCGGCGGACACCAGCGGCCAGATCGATGGACGGCGTGCCCCACCTTGTGGTGCCGGCCGCACCGTAAGGGTGGGCCTCCGCGGCGAGTTCCTCCGGGACCTCGTAGCATCCGGCGCATATGTGGGGGCCGACCGCGGCGTGCACAGGCTCCCCGGAGAGTGCGGCGATCCGTTCGAGGGTGGCGGCGAGGATGTCAAGCACCAGTCCCTTCCGGCCCACATGGACGGCTGCGCGATGGGAGCCGGATTCAGTGGCGAGGAGCACAGGAACGCAGTCCGCAACGAGCACGCCGGGGGCGTGTTCTGGCATTCCGGGGCCCACGATCAGTCCGTCGGCCACCCCCGCCGAGGCCGCTCCGCTGGGCTCGGTGAGAACGCACAGGTCCGCGCCGTGGACCTGGTCCATCCACTCGACGACGACACGCAGCTCCCGCTCGAGCCGCGCCCTGTTCTCGGCAACAGCCCCCGGATGGTCACCCACGTGGCTGCCGAGGTTCAGTCCGCCCGTACCGTCTTCCGCACCGTACGGGGAGATGGATACTCCCCCGGCTCGCGCAGTGAATACCGCGCGTGCGCCGGGGGAGAGCCGGAGTTCAAGCACTACTTCAGGAAGTCCGGGATATCCACATCGTCCGGTCGGTTCCGGGGACGCTCCTCCTCGAAGACCCGCGGGATCTCGAAGGGGGCGGGCTGCTGCCGCGCCACCGCCTCCTGCTGGACCGGCGCCGGCGAGGGCACCGATCGGACGGGCGCCTCCTCCACCGGAGCCTGCGGGGTGGGCGGGATTTCCATCCTGCCCACCGGCGGCTTCGGTGCGGGCTGGCGCTGCTCCGCCGGATCGAAGCCGGCAGCGATCACGGTCACGCGGACCTCGTCACCAAGCGCGTCGTCGATCACGGCTCCGAAGATGATGTTCGCCTCGGGGTGCGCAGCCTCCTGGACGAGGCGGGCCGCCTCGTGGATCTCGAACAGTCCGAGGTCGCTACCGCCCTGAATGGAGAGGAGCACGCCGTGTGCGCCGTCGATGGACGCCTCGAGGAGCGGCGAGGAGATGGCGAGCTCGGCCGCCTCGACCGAGCGGCCCTCGCCGCGGGAGGATCCGATGCCCATGAGCGCGCTGCCCGCGTCCTTCATCACGGACTTCACGTCCGCGAAGTCGAGGTTGATGAGGCCCGGTGTGGTGATGAGGTCCGTGATGCCCTGAACACCCGAGAGCAGCACCTGATCCGCTGAGCGGAACGCGTCCAGCACCGAGATGTTGCGGTCGGAGATGGAGAGCAGGCGGTCGTTCGGGATGATGATGAGGGTGTCCACCTCTTCGCGC